>JAZBOW010000168.1:0-15068 GCA_036351335.1 Bacteroidales bacterium
TTATATCGCGCTGTATATTTTCCCGGATTCTGCTGTTCACAATATCTTCCACTTCCTTGATCTCCTCATCACTCATTTTAGCGAAATGTGAAAAGTCGAAACGAAGCCGGTCGGCATTAACGAGAGAACCTTTCTGTTCGACATGCGTTCCTAATACTTTTCGCAATGCGGCATGCATCAGGTGGGTGGCACTGTGGTTATTTTCCGTCAGCAACCGGTTTTGCTCATCCACACGCGCTGTAAATTCTTCTGTCGGACTCGATGGTTCCTTATCAATAATATGAACGATCAGGTTGTTTTCTTTTTTGGTATCCAGCACATGCAATGTTTGATCTTTGTTTAAAATGATGCCTTTATCCCCCATTTGCCCACCTGATTCAGCGTAAAATGGGGTTTTATCAAGCACCAACTCAAAAACAGTTTTATTTTTAGCGGATACTTTCCGGTATTTCAAAATGTGAACATTGCTTTCAAGATGGTCGTATCCTATAAATTCAGTAGCTGTATTTCCTTCCCGGATCTGTATCCAGTCAGCAGTATCCACTTCTGCCGCTTTCCGCGAGCGGTTTTTCTGGGCTTCGAGGCCTTTATTGAATCCAACCATATCTACTTTCCAGCCATTTTCTTTGGCCAGTAATCCTGTTAAATCGATAGGGAAACCAAAGGTATCATACAACTCAAAAGCGAAATCTCCATCGATGATAACAACTTCTTTATTCTGAATGTATTGCTCGAATCTTTTAATGCCGTTTGCCAGGGTTCTTAAAAATGAAGATTCTTCTTCCCTGATCACCTGTGTTATCAAATCCTGTTGTAGTTGCAGTTCGGAAAACGCGGACGACATTTCATCCACCAGCACTGGTACAAGCTTATAAATGAAGGGTTCATCGAATCCAAGGAATGAAAAACCATACCTGACAGCACGCCTCAGAATTCGCCTGATTACATATCCGGCGCCTGTATTGGAAGGCAACTGTCCATCGGCAATAGCGAAAGAAACCGCACGCACATGATCGGATATCACGCGCATGGCAATGTCTTTTTTTTCATCTTTACCATAAACTGATCCTGATAAGTTGGCCAGTTTTGATATGAGAGGTTTAAAAATATCTGTATCATAGTTCGAACGGACGCCCTGCAACACCATGGCCAGCCTTTCAAAGCCCATACCAGTATCCACATGTTTGTTTTTCAGTACCTGCAACGATCCATCTTTAACCCGGTTGAATTCAATAAAAACCAGGTTCCATATTTCTATCACTTCAGGATGGTCTTTATTAATGAGTTCTGCTCCCGGAATTTTGTCTTTTTCTGCTTGCGAACGAATGTCGACATGAATTTCAGAGCAGGGGCCACAGGGGCCTGTATCGCCCATTTCCCAGAAATTATCCTTTTTTGATCCCCACAATATCCGCTCTTCGGGCAAGTGTTTTTTCCAATATTCGTAAGCTTCATTGTCAGGCTCAATACCATCTGCTTCATCCCCGATAAAAACAGTAGCGTATAAATTTTCCTTGTTGATGCCTAATACGTCAATAAAAAGCTCCCAGGCCCAGTCGATGGCTTCTTTTTTAAAATAATCGCCAAATGACCAGTTGCCCAGCATTTCAAACATGGTGTGGTGATAGGTGTCGTGGCCTACCTCTTCCAGGTCGTTATGTTTACCCGAAACCCTCAGGCATTTTTGTGTATCCGCAATGCGTGGATAAGTCACTTTTTCGTTGCCCAGAAACTGGTCTTTGAACTGGTTCATACCCGCATTGGTGAACATAAGCGTGGGATCGTCTTTTACTACCATGGGTGCGGAAGGCACTATTTTATGACCTTTGCTTTCAAAAAAGTTCAGGAAGGCATTTCTTATATCTGAAGAATTCATTATCAATTAATTAACAATAGAAAGTTGATTATTAAGAATTTTTAAGATTGCAAATTTAGTTGATTTAATTAATTTCGCATCACAATTAGGTTTTATGGCCAAAACAAGATACACTTTTAACACCAGGTCGCTCACCTATGAAGTGCATAAGCAAACTTTTGCTCAAAAGCTGCTTAAGTTCTTCTTTTTCCTGATATCATCATTAGCGTTTTCTGTGGTGATCATCTTCTTGTCTTTCACTTTTTTTGAATCGCCCAAAGAGCGGATGATGGAAAGGGAAATTGCCCAGTATGAGCATCGGTATGAGATCATGAATGATCGGCTTGACCAGATGCAAACCCTGATGGCAGAGCTCTCAGACAGGGATGATAACATTTACCGTGTGATTTTTGAAGCGGAGCCGATACCCAAATCCGTGAGGCAAGCTGGATACGGTGGCGTTGACAGATATGCCAGACTGGAAGGCTATAGTAATTCGGAATTGTTGATAGAAACCTCAAAAAAACTGGATAAGATCGCCAGCCAGGTCTACGTGCAATCCAAATCATTTGACGAGGTGTATGAACTGGCGATTAATAAAGAAAAGATGCTGGCCAGTATTCCGGCCATTCAGCCGGTAAGCAATACCGATTTAAAAAGATTGTCTTCGTTTTATGGCTATCGGCCGGACCCGATTTACAAAGTCAGGAAGTTCCATGCTGGTGTTGATTTTTCAGCGCCCCAGGGTACCCCGGTATATGCACCTGGTGATGGTGTGGTAATTAAAACGAATACTTCGCGAAGGGGCTATGGCAATACGATTGAAATTGATCATGGCTTTGGATATGTGACATTTTATGCGCATTTAAAAGAGATAAAAGTGAGGAAAGGACAAAAAGTAACAAGAGGGGAGCTTATTGCTACTGTGGGTAATTCAGGAAAATCCACAGCACCTCACTTACATTATGAAGTGCGCAAAAATGGCAACAACCCAGTAAATCCGATTTACTATTTTTTCAATGACCTGACACCTGAAGAGTTTGAAACGGTGCTTGAACGGTCAAAAATTCCCACTCAATCACTTGATTAGAAGAGAAGCACACCAATGTCTGAAAAAATCTATTTTAAAATTGGTGATGTTGCTGAAAAGTTCGGTGTGAACACCTCCTTGATAAGGTATTGGGAGCAGGAATTCAAATTCATTAAGCCCAGGAAAAGCGCTAAAGGCACCAGGTTGTTTACAAAAAAAGACATCGATCATTTTGAAATTATCTACCACCTCATCAAAGAAAAAGGTATGACCATCCAGGGTACCAAGGTATTTCTAAAAAACAAAAAAGACGATGCGTCCATCGAAAATTTAAATGTAATCAATACACTTAACCGCACCAAAAACCTGCTTGTTGAAATAAAGCAAATCCTCGAAACAAAGCAGGATATGCCAGAATAAACAGATTAATCCGTATCAAAAACAGACAATGATTATCGCCATCGGAGGTATAAGCAACGCAGGAAAATCAATGCTTGCGGCTAACATAGCTGAATTTTACAAAGATCAATCGACTATTGTTTTATGCCAGGATAATTATGCCAGGCCAACGCCAGACATTCCGAAAATAGATGGCCACACCAATTGGGAAATACCTGAATCCATCAATTTTGATAAATTTTATAACGAGATCATTGAAAGCGCGAAAAAATTTGAAATCGTTATTGCCGAAGGCCTGTTTGTTTTTTATGAGCCAAGGCTGATCAAACTCTATGATAAAAGCGTTTATCTAAGTATTGGCAAGGATACGTTTATCGAGCGAAAAAAAGACGATCTGAGATGGGGTAAAGAACCAGATTGGTATATGCAGCATATTTGGGACAGCCATTTTAAATATTGTAGTGAAATACTTTCACGAAGAGATGCCTTTCAAATTTCAGGTGAGGAACCTGTCGATTTTAATTCGGTGATCCGGTTTATCGTATCATAAACTGTTAAATTTTTCTAAAGGTGGTTTGCTCAAAGCCACGACGCCCAATAAATATATACTTTTGCAGACTGCAAATAACAAAGTATGGAAGCAATCAAGACTTACTTTATCGCTTTATTTAACCTAACAGCCGATATGGCACCCTATCTTTTGCTGGGTTTCCTGTTTGCCGGCTTGCTTAAAGTGTTTTTACCCGCCAATTTAATGAGCAAATACCTTGGAAAAAGCAGTTTCTCTTCTGTATTGAATGCCACCATTCTCGGCATTCCATTACCACTTTGTTCGTGTGGGGTACTTCCAGCAGGCATTTCATTGCATAAAAACGGGGCTTCTAAAGGTGCCTCAGTGTCATTCCTGGTATCTACGCCGCAAACCGGTGTCGATTCCATTTTGGTTACCTGGTCAATGCTAGGATTGCCTTTTGCTATAATCCGACCGCTTGCCGCTTTGTTTACTGGTATTGCCGGAGGTTTGCTCACTAATAAAATTGAAAAGGAAAAAGTAAAACCGATCCATCCTGAGCCACAACTGCAAACAAAAAAACACAAGCCCTCAACAAAGGAAATTTTCAGGTATGCCTTTGTGGAAATGCTTAATGACATTGCCAAGTGGCTCATCATCGGGTTGCTTATCGCAGCATTTATTGAGGTGTTGATACCTGATAATTTCTTCCAGGAATTTCAAATAAGTGGCATACTTGGCATGCTCATCATCCTTGTAGCATCTATTCCACTTTACGTTTGTGCTACTGCATCGGTACCCATTGCCGCGGTATTATTGCTGAAAGGCATCTCTCCCGGAGCATTGCTGGTGTTTTTAATGGCAGGACCAGCTACCAATGCGGCGGCCATTACTGTGATAGGGCAAAATATGGGTAAAAAAACGGTTGCCATTTATCTATTGGTATTAATTGCGGGGTCATTGTTATTTGGCATACTGATCGATTACTTTCTTCCGGGCAACTGGTTTATGCCAATTATAGAAACCATGAGTACTCATGAACATTCGCTGTTGCCGCAATGGCTCAACTACCTATCAGTAGCATTTTTGGCCTTTATGCTGCTTTTTAATTATTTCAATAAGATAAAATACCAGATGATAAATAAAAAAAATAAAGCTGAATTTTCAGTGCAGGTCCCTGATTTAAAAATTGAAGTTGAAGGCATGACCTGCCAGCATTGCAAAAGAAAAGTGGAAGAAGGTATACTCGATATAAAAGGTATTTCTGGCGTAACTGCAAACCCGGAAAACGATACGGTAGAAATATACGGACAAAATCTCTCGGTGGATGCTATTAAAATAACCATTGAGCAACTTGGTTATGTATTTAAGGGCAAACGCTAATGTTTCGGCGTTTCGTGGTCACTTTGATACAGGTCAGGAATAAAGGTTTGCTCCGCTATCGGAATTCGCACATAGCCCCTTTCGGGTTTTCTTTTTGGAAGTTTGATGGGCGATGGTGTTAAATCTTTGAAGGGAATAGCACCCAATAGGTGCGAAATGGTGTTCAGACGAGCTTTCCTTTTTACATCAGCATTTACTACATACCACGGTGAAAGTTTTGTATCCGTATAGCTGAGCATTTCATCTTTCGCTTTTGAGTAATCAATCCAACGGTCGCGTGATTTTAAATCCATCTCACTCAGTTTCCATCTTTTAGTAGGATCTTTTAACCGGGCCTGAAACCGCTTTTCCTGCTCTTCTTCACTGATCGAAAACCAGTATTTAATCAAAGTAATACCTGAACGGATCAGCATCCGCTCGAAGTTTGGGCACGAACGCAGAAATTCCCAGTATTCGTCATCGGTACAAAAGCCCATCACACGCTCCACTCCTGCCCTGTTATACCATGACCTATCGAATAAAACCATCTCACCACCCGATGGCAGATGCGATACATAACGCTGGAAATACCATTGTGTTTTTTCTCTTTCGGTGGGGGTGCCAAGAGCTACAACCCTCACAACTCTCGGATTCAGCTTTTCGGTAATCCTTTTAATAACGCCTCCTTTTCCGGCAGCATCGCGTCCTTCAAAAATAACGATCACCTTTTCCTTTTTTATTTTGATCCACTCCTGAAGTTTTACGAGTTCAATCTGAAGTCTTTCCAGTTCTTTTTCGTAAAAGGCTTCTTTCAGATTGCCGTGCTTGTCAAATTTTGATTCGTGTCCCATGTATTAGATTTCTATGCATAATTCGTTTTTTGGCTTTCTTCGCCATTAGAAATTTCCTTAGCTTAGTAGCCTGAATTCAGGGTGGAAATTACAAAATTTATCCAATTCCACATGGCTCAATAAAAATGAATTATGATGAATCGAATGTGCATACTCCTGCTGCTTTTTTTAAGTAGCTTTCTGTCGCATGGGCAATATACCATTAACGGAACTTTTATAGGTGTATTTAACGAAATGATTATGCTGGTTCAAACAGAAGGAAGCCGTCATAATATGATTGACTCCACCCATTTAGATGAAAATGGCAGTTTTAAATTTAGGCTGTCACCGGAACTCGAACCGGGAGATTACCAATTGTTTACGGCATCCGGTATTTCACTCGATCTAATCTTCAATCATGAAAATATCAGGTTTATTGCACTGCACGATAGTTACAACCAACAAGTTCAGATTGTTGAATCAGCTGAAAATATGATCTATTATGATTTTATAAATCTAAAGGAGCGCAATCTTGTGAAATTGGATATTTTAAGCAACGTAATAAATTATTACCCGAAAGAAGATGATTTTTACCAGCGAACCGTTGACAAGGTATTCCAATTAAGAGCTGAAATAAGCAAAGTGGCTGCTGATCTGGTTGATAATAACCCGATGATGCTTGCACCGCATTTTATTAAGGTGCAGAATCCTGTTTTTGCTGATATTGATATGACAGAAGAAGCGCAAAAGTTTTATTTACAGAGACATTATTTTGATCATGTGGATTTTAATGATACGATCCTATTAAATAGCCATTTACTAAACTCAAAGATCATCAGTTATCTGTCTTTATACCAGGATTTGGAAGTTGATAAAGAAACCTTTGAAAGAAATTTGCTAGGTGGTGTGGATACAGTGTTGCAAAAAGCGTCTATAAACCAGAGCATGTATACGTATGTGGTTGATTTTTTAATTGGCGGATTTGAAGCCATAGGTTTTGAGAAAGGACTGACACATATAGCCCGGCATAATCAATTGGATGAACTGTGTGTAAACACCGAACGATTGGAAGCGTTACAACACAAAATTGAGCTGATCAACCGGCTGGCCATTGGTAAAAAAGCACCCAGCTTTGAAACGATAGATTTAGAAGGAAACTTTGTAAGCCTGTATGATATAGCTTCCCAAAAAACTTTGTTGTTTTTCTGGGCAAGTTGGTGCCCTCATTGTAAAAATATGATTCACGAATTAAACAAAATTTATAATGCACCTGAAAATGACATCCAGGTAGTTGGCATCTCCATCGATACGAGTCTGACAGATTTGAGAGCTGTTATTTCAGAATATAAAATTGACTGGCCGGTGGTGGCTGAACTTGAAGGTTGGGAAGGAAGCATTCCAAATCAATATGGCCTCGTTGCCACACCTACTATTTTTTTGCTCGACCAGGATAAAACCATCCTTACAAAGCCCACAAATGAGAGCGAATTAAAGGACTTTTTGAATCAATAGAATTATAAGTTCGCTGCCAACACATCCACGATATGTGCGGTTTTTAGTGGGAGTTTATGTTTATCGATATACCCCTGCTGGTGCATCAGGCATGATGAATCTGTGCTTACAATATACTCTGCTCCCGTTTCAAGGGCATTGTGTACTTTTTGCTCGGCCATAGCTGCCGAAATAGGCTCAAACTTCACCGCAAAAGTACCACCGAAGCCACAACAGACATCTGTATCTTTCATTTCGATAAGCTCCAATCCATTCACCTTCCGTAGGAGTATTCTAGGTTCTTCTTTCAATCCATATTCTCGCAATGCCGCACACGAATCGTGGTAGGTAACCTTGTGTTCAAACACCGATCCGAAATCAGTCACCTGCATTACATTTACCAGGAAATCGGTTATTTCAAAAATGTTTCTTTGCAGTTGTTTGTAATCGTTATGGAAAGCTGAATTATAAAACAGCTCATCAAAGTTATTGCGCACATAACCAATACATGAGGCAGACGGTCCTACAACAGGTCTGTTCCTGCTAAAATCTTTAATAAATTTTTCGCCCAGTTTTTTGGCTTCATCCCAATGTCCGCTATTAAAAGCAAATTGACCACAGCAGGTTTGCGCCTCATTGTAATGCACTTTCACACCCGCTTTTTCAAGTACCTTGATCATATTAAAACCAGTTTGGGGATAAAACTGGTCAATAAAGCAGGGGATGAATAAATCTACCTCGGGTTTTTTCATGCGTCAAAATTACGAATTCAGTCGAACAAATTTTAGTTTTTTCAAATCATCCCAAAAGGCCGGATACGATTTTTCAACTACCTGCCGGTCTTTTACAATTATGTTGTCAAACTTCAGTACCAAGGGCGAAAAACACATCGCCATGCGATGGTCTTTATAGGTTTCAAAAACCAATTTTTCATCCACGGAAGTAGCTTTATCAAAAACCAGATGCCAGGTGTCATTTTCTGATTTCAAAATGGCACCAATCTTTAGCAACTCATTGGCCAGGGCTTGCATCCTGTCTGATTCCTTATGTTTCAAATGGGTCACACCAGTAACCGTAGCCGTTATTTTTTTGGCCGCACAGGTAGTCAGAACTGAGGGAACGAGATCTGGCACATCGTTAAAGTCGTAAGTTAAATGATCTGTATATTTTTTAGATGATGTAAGACGGATACCTTCTGATTCAAATTTGGTATGAACACCAAGATCATCAAAGATTTGCCAGACACAACGGTCGCCTTGCACGCTTTTTTTTGTAAAGCCTTCCAGGAAAATGTCAGCATCTTCTGAAAGTGCGGCTACTTCATACCAGTAGGAAGCGGAACTCCAATCAGGCTCAATATACATGGGATTTATTTTATAATCCGATGTATGAATTTTGACGTATGTTTCTGAAAGTTCAACCCTTGCACCAGATGCCTCCATTAACTTTTTAGTCATCTCGATGTAAGGAAATGAAACCAGTTTATTGGCAAAGTTGATCTTCAATCCTCTTTCAGTAAGTGGTGCCAGCAACATAAGTGAACTGATAAACTGGCTGCTCACAGACGTATCCATTTCCAATTCACCACCCGACAATTTCCCACCTTTGATACGCAGGGGCGGAAAGCCTGTTTCGCCGGCATACGAAATTCCGGCACCAAGTTTTTGCAATGCCGATACCAGGATGCTAATAGGCCGTTTTTGCATTCTTTCGCTTCCGGTCAAAAGCCAATCGCCTTTTTTTACAGTCAGGAATGAAGCCAGGAAACGCATGACCGTTCCGGCATTTTCAGCGTTTATAACCAGGGGCAATCCCTGCTTTGAGCATGAGTTGACCTGGTCCAAATAAAATTCCATCCTTTCAGTGTCGTCAGCTTCAGACAGGTTGATAAAATTAACTGCATCTATTTCTTCATCTGAAAGCGCTGCCATGACCAATACCCTGTTACTGATGCTTTTTGATCCGGATATTTTTAACGTGCCTACCGGCTTCGATGCTGTTTTCTGTAGCTTAACTTTTTTCAATTTTTTGGTTTTCTGTTGATGTAATATTTGATGGCATCCATCACAAGAGCCATATCTACCTCAATATCATGCGTGGCCTTGCCAAGTTTCCGTATCAGGCTAAATTTTAGCTGCCCTTCACGTACTTTTTTATCCTGCCGCATGAGGTCGAGGATATGAGGAATGGCATTTTCATCAAATTCAAATTTATCAAAATTCAAATCAATCATCGCCACGATTTCATCAATTTGGGTACAGTCGATTTCAAACATCTTTGATGATATCCATGTTTCGCATATCATACCAGCGGCAATTGCCTGTCCATGCGTGATAGGCATGTTGTTCATCAGGTAGTAACTTTCAATGGCATGGCCGATGGTATGTCCGAAATTCAGGTTTTTTCGCATCCCTTTTTCTAGTGCGTCATGGTGTACAATATCGATCTTATCCCGTGCCGCTTTCGAAATGATCTTATTCCAGTCATCTAGATGGTGAAAGTTCTTTCCGTTCAATATACTCCATAAATCGCGGTCCATAATCAAACCGTACTTCATTACTTCAGCAAAACCTGATTGCCATTGAAGGTTATCCAGTGTTAAAAGGAAAATGGGATCGATTATGACCGATACCGGATCCACGAACAAACCTACCTGGTTCTTAAATGCGCCATAGTCTATACCGGTTTTCCCGCCAATAGCCGCATCTGCCATACCCAAAAGTGTAGTAGGGAAATTGATAAAAGAAATGCCTCTTTTGTAGGTAGAAGCGACAAAGCCACCAATATCTGTAACCACGCCCCCCCCAAGGTTCAAAAAAAGTGCATCTCTATCAACTTGCAAGCGGGTAAGCTCATTCCAAATGAAGATGGCCTGTTCAAGATTTTTACTTTTTTCGCCGCTTTTTATGCTGATCACATGATCAATTTTTATCCCTGGCAGATGTTCCCTGAACACTGGCAGGCAATACTTCTCTACATTTTCGTCAACCAGCATAATAATACGCGGATATTTCAGGAGACCTTTCTCCGACAAATCAAGGGCGCCATCGCCTATAATGTACGATACCGGTTTTGTATCTAATAACAATGGATATTTACTCATGGACGCAAAGATAAAAGAGTAATTTTAACAGGCAATAGGTCATATATATTTAGCTTATGCATCCGAAGTAATTAGTCGAAGGCTGCCATCAGTAGTTCCAGGTCGCGAAAAGGAAGGTCGTATAATCGACCAATTTGCTTGCTGGTTAGTACACCGTTGTATATATACACCCCTTTTGAAAATGCTGGATCAAGTTTCATAAACCTGTCAATACCTCCCGACTCGGAAATATTTATGAGAAGCGGGGTTAAAAAATTACTTAACGAGTAGGAAGCAGTATGAGGTACCCTAGATGCGATATTTGGCACACAATAATGGGTAATGCCATGCACCTGGTAAACAGGTTGCTCGTGGGTGGTTACCCTCGATGTCTCAAAGCAGCCGCCCTGGTCGATGCTCACATCGACAATAACGGAACCAGGTTGCATCTGCTGGACCATTTCTTCACTCACAAAACAGGGTACTACGCCTACATCGGAATGCGTAGCTGAAATAACCACATCGGCTTCCTTTAGTGCTTTAAGCAATACTTTGGGCTGCACAATAGAAGTAAATATCCTGTTGCCAAGGTTATTCTGCAAACTTCGTAATTTATAAATGGAATTGTCGAACACTTTCACGTAGGCTCCCATTCCTAGTGCAGTGCGAGCAGCGTATTCGGCAACAGTTCCTGCGCCTATAATCACTACTTCGGTAGGTTTTATACCCGGAAAACCGCCCAGCATAATACCCCTGCCATAGGATGCGTGGCTCAGGTATTCGGAAGCGATTAATACGGCCGTGTTACCAATAATTTCGCTCATGGATTTGATGACCGGAAATCCTCCTGTTTTATCCTGGATGAATTCATAAGAAATAGCTTTTACTTTTTTAGCCATTAATTTCTCGAAATACTCCCTTTCTCTATCCGGTAAAAAGATGGATGAAAAAATAGCCTTACCCTGCTCCATCTGTTCTACTTCATCAAGGGTAGGCGGTGCAATTTTGATAATCACATCCGCTTTATATACTTCATGGGGTGAGGTAACAACCTCGGCACCTGCTTCAGCATATTGCTCATTGATAAAATGTGCCGAAGCGCCTGCGTATTCTTCAAATAGCACCCTGTGGCCGTTTTCAACAAGCAAGTGCACTGCTTCAGGCACGAGTGCAATGCGGTTTTCATTATGCGATAATTCTTTTGGAATACCTATGAGGAGTTTATTTTTTTCAAAAGCGGTTTCCAGCATTTCCTCCTGAGGCATGAGCCTTTCTTTTTGAGAAAATTTGATAAAATCTTTAGGTGTATTACTCATCGTATGACCATTAAAACTTACATTTAAATGCGGTATTGTCTCCGGAATTGACATCCGTTCCTTCACAAAGATAAGGACTTTACAAGATTTACCATAGTAGAAAAATTTCAGGATTGTTTTTGGCCTGATTTTTCAGCATTCACTTGCCTACTTTTGAATAGTTTGTTGTTAATAACTTCATGTTTCAATTCACTCTCAATACACAATAAAACAGGTATTTTTAACTATATTTGCACACGTAAAATTTGAAGGTAAAACAGGAAGAAAAATTATGACTCAGGAAGAAAAAAATAACTTGTCAAAAAATAATTATACAGCGGATAATATTCAGGTATTGGAAGGCCTCGAAGCAGTTCGAAAACGACCGGCAATGTATATTGGTGATGTGAACGTAAAAGGACTTCATCACCTGGTATATGAAGTAGTTGACAACTCAATTGATGAAGCGTTAGTAGGCTATTGTGATGAGATATCGGTGGTGATTCACGAAGATAATTCTATCACCGTAAAAGATAATGGCCGTGGTATACCCACAGGGTTGCATGAAAAAGAAAACCGATCGGCGTTGGAAGTGGTGATGACCGTATTGCATGCAGGTGGGAAATTCGATAAAGGATCCTATAAAGTTTCCGGTGGATTGCATGGTGTTGGTGTAAGTTGTGTAAATGCACTATCGCAGCATCTTACTGCCACCATTCACAGGGAAGGTAAAATATTCAGGCAGGAATACAAAAAAGGTAAACCACAGTATGATGTGGAAATCATCGGCGAGTCAAATGATACAAGTACGATGGTGCATTTTATACCCGATTCGTCCATATTTCTCACCACCGTTTATGATTATTCCATTTTGGCAGCGCGTTTAAGAGAGCTTGCATTTCTTAACAAAGGAATTAAACTGACGCTTACTGACGAGCGTGTGAATAATGGAGAGACAAAATACGAGGAATTTTTCTCAGAAAACGGCCTGGCCGACTTCATCAGCTATCTTGATGAAAACAGGGAAAACCTGATACCTGAACCAATCAGTATTGAGGGCGAAAAAAATGAGATCCCTATTGAAATTTCGATGCAGTACAACACATCTTTTACGGAAAATGTACATGCGTATGTAAACAATATCAATACACACGAGGGTGGTACGCATCTTTCTGGTTTCAGAAGAGGTTTGACCCGAACTTTGAAAAGCTATGCTGAGAAATCGGGGATGCTGGCAAAATTGAAGTTTGATATCAATGGTGATGATTTTAGAGAGGGCTTAACTGCCGTTATATCTGTAAAAGTGCAGGAGCCGCAATTTGAAGGCCAAACCAAGACGAAATTGGGCAACTCGGAAGTGATGGGTGCAGTTGACCAGATGATCAGCGAAAGTTTATCAAATTACCTCGAAGAACATCCTAAAGAAGCCAGAACAATTGTTCAGAAAGTAATACTGGCTGCTACGGCACGGCATGCAGCTCGCAAGGCGCGCGAGTTGGTACAAAGGAAAAATGTGCTTTCCGGGTCCGGTTTGCCTGGAAAATTAGCCGACTGCTCTGAAAAGGACCCTGCTTTGTCAGAAATTTATCTGGTAGAGGGTGATTCAGCTGGCGGTACAGCCAAACAGGGCCGCGACCGGAAATTCCAAGCCATACTTCCCTTGCGTGGTAAAATTTTGAACGTGGAAAAAGCTTTGCCTCATAAAATACTTGAAAGCGAAGAGATCAGAAATATTTATACCGCCCTGGGCGTGAGCATTGGTACAGAAGAAGATACTAAAGCTTTAAATGTAGATAAACTAAGGTATCATAAAATCATTATCATGACCGATGCTGACGTGGACGGAAGCCATATTGCCACCCTGATCATGACCTTCTTTTTCAGGCATATGATTGATTTGATCGACCTGGGTTATGTGTATATTGCCACTCCCCCACTATACCTGTTACGAAGAGGTAAAACAGAAAGGTATTGCTGGACGGAAGAAGAAAGGGAGAGGGTAACCAAAGAACTCTCGCCTGACGGAACAGACAAAGGCATACATATCCAGCGTTATAAAGGTCTTGGAGAAATGAATGCTGAACAGCTCTGGTCGACAACGATGGACCCTGCCACACGAACATTACGACAGGTAACTATTGAAAACAGTACGGAAGCAGATCACGTTTTTAGCATGTTAATGGGCGACGAAGTGCCACCAAGACGTGAATTTATTGAGGCCAACGCCAAATATGCAAATATTGATATATAGAAGTAATATTGGAATGGCACTTTGAAACTTTAAAGCATTATAAATGAAACCGGTGAATTTTATTTCTCCGGTTTTTTTTGTAAATTTAAGCGTAGCCAAATGGGCAATTGATGATGTATTTTTATCTTTGTTAAGAAGGATAGAACATGACCGAATATGATTTCTTTTATTTATCAAGATCCAAGTCGACATGCTTTAAGTAAACTTCATATGAAAAACTATTTAATTATTCTTTTAATTGCCTTTACTAGTGGAACAATGTTTTCACAAAATCGCGTTACCATTACCGACCCCAAACTTGAGTTTAGTATAGAAGCGCCAGAAAATTGACAAAAATATGATGATGGATATTTATACTATCTATTCATTCCATCTGAATATGGCGATGAATATATTTCTATAACATATTTAGAGACAGAAGAAACTTCGCAAGATGAAAATTTCAAGTTTTCAATGAATCAAATATATCCGCTGAACGAACCTGGATATAAGCTTGTTGAAGCAGGTGATAATATAGTAAATTGTCAACCAGCTAAGTGGGTAATTTTCACCTCAAAGTTTGAAGGGGTTGACTATAAAAGCATTTTATATAGATGTTTATTGAGCATGGCCAAATATTTAAGATACGAGGAACTTCAAGACTTGAAAATTTTGATGCTCATTTACACCAATTTAAGAGCACAATAAAATCAATTCGAGCTAAGAAGCTATAGCCCTTTATCAATAAATTTACAAAATCCCCCCCCTATTAGCGCATGTATTCAATAGTGCCTTTGCCCAATTTGGATACCTGAATAAAAAAGAATTTATCGCACAAAAAAAGCCGCGTAAAGCGGCTAATTTTTTGGGTGGAAGATGGGATTTGAACCCACGACCCCTAGAACCACAATCTAGTGCTCTAACCAACTGAGCTACATCCACCATTTGGGACGGCAAATATACAACAAATTTCAATTTTTCAA
>JAZBOW010000169.1:0-2046 GCA_036351335.1 Bacteroidales bacterium
GCCTTTTATTAAATTTGTGCAAAACCTGCCAGTCATGAAAATACTACCCGTTGAAAAGATCCGTGAAGCGGACAACTACACCATCGAAAATGAACCTATTGCCTCTATCGACCTGATGGAAAGAGCTGCACACCAATTATATAAATGGGTGAAAAAAAGAATTCACAGGTATCAGCCCATAAAAATATTTACCGGGCTCGGGAACAATGGTGGCGACGGACTGGTGCTGGCCAGATTACTGGGAGAAAAAGGATATGAAGTGCAGGTTTATATTATCAACTATTCTGATAACAGGTCGGATGACTTTAAAACCAACCTTTCAAGATTAGAGGAAGTTGAAGATGTTGGTATAAATTACATCGGTAAGAATACTGAAATACCTGACGTTGAAGAAGATGATGTTGTTGTGGACACTATTTTTGGTTCGGGTTTAACAAGGCCGGTTACCGGATTGATTGGTGAAGTGATCAGATCTATTAACAGCAGCGGCTCCATTACCATTTCGGTGGATATCCCCTCAGGACTTTTTGCTGACAGCAGCAGCACTGGTGAAATCATCCGGGCTGATTATACTTTAAGTTTCCAGATGCCTAAACTGGCTTTCTTCATGCCTGAAAATGATACATACGTAGGCAACTGGCACCTACTTGACATTGGCCTTCATCCCGACTACATCAATGATGTGAACGTCAAGAATTATTTTCTTTTAAAAAGAGACATTCAACCCACCTTAAAAAAAAGAAACAAATTCGATCACAAAGGCAGCTATGGCCATGCCTTAATTATTGCCGGAAGTTATGGCAAAATGGGAGCTGCCGTATTGGCTTCCAAAGCCTGTCTGCGTTCTGGAGTGGGTTTGCTGCATACCCACATTCCGAAAGCTGGTTACCAAATCATGCAAACTGCTGTTCCTGAGTGTATGCTGAGTATCGACAGGTACGACAATTATTTTTCAGAAGTACCCAATTTGGATTTGTATTCGGCCATTGGTACCGGGCCGGGACTGGGAATGGAGAAACAATCGCAGATGGCTTTGAAACTGCTGATTCAGAATTACCAGAAACCAATGGTATTCGATGCAGACGCACTGAATATCCTGGCGGAAAATAAAACATGGCTCTCCTTTTTACCCAAGGACAGCATATTAACGCCCCACCCCAAAGAATTTGAGCGACTGGTTGGCAAGTGGACGGATGACTTCGAAAAACTACAAATGCTCAGGGATTTCTGTTTTAAATATGGTATTTATGTGGTTTTAAAAGGAGCTTGTACCTGCACTTGCACTCCCGATGGTAATTGCTATTTTAACTCGACCGGAAACCCGGGTATGGGTACGGCTGGCAGTGGCGATGTTTTAACCGGATTGATCACGGGATTACTGGCACAAGGCTATACACCCGGACAGGCTGCAACGATAGGTGTATATCTGCATGGTTTGGCTGGCGATCTGGCAGCTAAAAAAACAGGATACGAGGCGCTAATCGCGGGAGATATCACAGAAATGTTCGGGAAAGCTTTCCGTAAACTGGGAAAGTAAATTTAAAAAAAGATTTAAAAAAAACCGTCATTGCGAACGGAGTGAAGTCTCATTCATTTTATCAAACAAAAGATTGCTTCGTCATACTTTTTCGCAATGTCGACGTTTTATACCTATTTCGAATCGCTTTTTTAAAACATTCAAACCATATCTAAATCGCTTCTGTTTCAACAATTTTCGCCAGCAAGTCGGCGTAGGGTACCATCATGTACTTTTTCGATTCAAAATCAAATTCGGTTCCTGCATATTTCTTATAAAAAACGGTATCACCTACCACGATTCCCGGGTTTTCAATGTTGCCAATGGCCACTACTTTTGCGTATTGTGGCTTTTCTTTCGCAGAATCAGGAATAATGATTCCTGAAGCAGTTCTTTGTTCGCTTTTATCCTCTGTAATATCCAGTAATACGTTTTCGTTTAAAGGTTGTAATTCTTTCATTTCTAATATATTTATGTAAGTCATTTATTGAATTCCTAATAATTTATTGATCTTTACTTTGTCAAAACCA
>JAZBOW010000170.1:0-4263 GCA_036351335.1 Bacteroidales bacterium
ACTTCTCACAAACATCACATCAAGTGGGTCACCGCCAAAATCACGTTCTACGGAGCAAAGCATATATACATTTCCGTTATATTCTCCTCCTGATTTATCAACAGCCACCCAGGTTTGCCCGAGCAGACCACCCGGGTTGGGCCCTTCACCATTAGAAATGTATCCACCCATATAAACCGTGATAAAACCCTGCCATTCGATTGTAGCTTCAGGATCCTGGGCTGTATTGGATTTTGATATGATAAAACCTGAATTAGAAAAGCCTGCTACATACAGTGCCCCATCAGGGCCTGTTGCCAGTGTGCCCCAGAATGGATTTCCAGGAATGGTAATACAGCTTTCAAATGTCTCACCAGCATCAGTTGAGCGGGTGAAATGGCCGGGATAACAAATGCTCCAGTTTTTCGTCCAGTTGGAATAATTGTTTCCCTGACCCATGCCTTCCATCTGGTCAATGGCCATCCATTGCTTATCGCCACCTTTGGCAAACCTTCCTTCATCCCATTCCACGCTTCCTTCTTCTATGATAAACACATCACACCAATAATTATCCTGGTTATCAACTGTAAGGCTGTTGTAATAGAAATTTCCGTCCGCATCAGACCCCAATACCGGGTCAGAACGGAAAATACCGGATTCAATCACCCCTGGAAAAGTCCAGGTTTCACCGCCGTCAAGGGTATATCCATAGCCGGCCTGACGGAAATTGCTATTTACATCGTCAAACTGCCTCCAGCCAATAGCCATACGGTCAGGGTTGGTAGGGTCTACAGCAATGGATGGTTCGTTGGCGGCATCACCTTCAATATTCAATGCGTTATCATCAACATTCACCTGACTGGTAAAATAAAAGCTACCCCTATCTTCGTATGCAGGACTTTTTTTCATGTCAATTTCTGATTTTGGAATATAGGCATCATCGGGTATTTCATGATGTGCCGTTGGATCCACAATTTTCACTTGCCGTGGAATTTGTGCAAATACCAATTGCGACATTAGCACAATGCTTATTACCAATAAAATGGTTGAATAGATTCTTTTTGATGTCATTTGAAAGAATTTAATGAATTGAATGGTTGCTTTTTCTTCCTGTAAAATTAATAATTATTGTTTTCGAAAACAAATCTTTATAAGATAAAGAAAGAATTTGCCTCAGTGGGAAGTGCGTGTTTCGATCTTTCGAATCTGGAGAAGCAAAAAGCCTGCTATGAATGAACACAGCGGGCTTTATAAAAATTACTTGAATATACTATTCATTTGTAAAAATGAAGGTACTATTATCATGGTCAATTACAATTATTTTATCGCTGCTAACTTCTCCCGCCAGTATCATTTTCGAGAGCGCATTTAACACATTTCGCTGTATAACCCTTTTTAAAGGCCTGGCCCCAAATTGTGGATCGTAACCTAAGCTAGCCAGCAAGTCCACAGCCCTGTCGGTAATTTCTACCTTGATATTGTTTTTAGTGAGCATTTCCTGCACCTGCCTGAACATGAGGCCTACAATATCCCGGATTTCCTTCTTATTAAGTGGGGTGAACATGATGATCTCATCAATACGGTTCAGAAATTCAGGTCTGATGGTCTTTTTCAACAGGCTCATTACTTCCATTCGTGTGTCATCAATTACTTTACCTTCATTCTCATCAGTTAATTTCGAGAAATTCTCCTGGATGATATGCGAACCAATATTAGAAGTCATGATAATGATGGTATTTTTAAAATCTACCAGCCGGCCTTTATTATCGGTCAACCGGCCATCATCAAGCACCTGGAGTAAAATATTGAACACATCAGGATGCGCTTTTTCGATTTCGTCGAGTAAAATAACCGAATACGGTTTTCTCCTGACAGCTTCTGTTAACTGTCCGCTTTCATCGTACCCTACATATCCCGGAGGTGCACCTATCAATCGCGAAACTGAATGGCGCTCCTGGTATTCCGACATATCGATACGGACCATGGCATTTTCATTATTGAAAAGAAACTCTGCAAGGGCTTTGGCCAATTCCGTTTTGCCTACACCGGTGGTGCCGAGGAAAATAAACGACCCGATCGGCCTTCTTTCATCCTGCAAGCCTGCCCTGCTGCGACGAATAGCATCGGCAATAGCTTCGATGGCTATATCCTGCCCCACCACTCTCATATGAAGTTCATCTTCAAGTTTCAGCAGTTTTTCCCTTTCGCTTTGCAACATCCGGTTGACCGGTATGCCTGTCCATTTCGAGACAATCTCGGCAATTTCTTCTGCACCTACTTCTTCATTGATCATAGGATTACCAGCCTGCAAATCTTCCAATTGCAGTTTCATTGCTTCCACTTCATTTTCAGCTTCCTTGATCTTTCCGTAACGCAACTCTGCTACTTTGCCAAAATCGCCATTCCGTTCTGCCCGGTCTGCTTCGAGCTTGTAATCTTCAATGAGTTGTTTGTTGCTCTGTATTTTTTCAACCACCTCTTTTTCAGCCTGCCATTTCGACCTCAGATTGCTTCGCTGGTCGTTGAGGTTGGCCAATTCTTCACCGATGACTTTTAGTTTTGGTTTGTCATTTTCACGTTTAATGGCTTCCCTCTCAATTTCAAGCTGACGGATATTTCTCTCAACCGTTTCCAGTTCTTCTGGCAACGAATTTATTTCTAATCTTAATTTTGAAGCTGCTTCATCGATTAAGTCGATGGCTTTATCGGGCAAAAACCGGTCTGTAATATATCTTTGGGATAATTCCACAGCCGAAATAATGGCTTCATCTTTAATACGTACTTTATGATGTGATTCGTAGCGCTCTTTGAGTCCTCGTAAAATAGAGATAGCCGATAGTGTATCCGGCTCTTCAACGAGCACGATCTGAAACCTTCTTTCAAGGGCTTTGTCTTTTTCAAAATACTTTTGATACTCTTTTAAAGTAGTGGCACCCACAGCTCTTAATTCTCCCCTTGCCAGCGCAGGTTTCAAAATATTCGCTGCGTCCATGGCCCCTTCGGAGGCTCCGGCACCGACAAGTGTGTGAATCTCATCAATAAAAAGAATGATCTCGCCATCGGACTCAATCACTTCTTTAATCACTGCTTTTAGTCGCTCCTCGAACTCACCTTTGTATTTGGCTCCGGCTATCAAGGCACCCATATCAAGTGAATAAATAAGTTTGCTTTTTAGATTATCAGGCACATCACCATTTACAATCCGGTGAGCGATACCTTCAGCAATAGCCGTTTTACCCACCCCAGGCTCACCAATTAAAATCGGGTTGTTTTTGGTTCTCCGCGATAATATCTGAAGCACTCGCCTGATTTCATCATTGCGGCCAATAACCGGATCCAACTTTCCATTAGCAGCAAGTTCATTTAAGTTACGTGCATAACGGCCTAAAGAATTGTATTGGCCTTCGGCACTCTGGCTGTTCACAGTAGCACCTTTTCTTAGCTGTTTAATAGCTTCTGTTAAAGCTTTCTTGCCAATGTTATTATTCTTTAGCAATGTGGAAGCATTACTGTTAACTTCAAGCAATGCCAGCATGATGTGTTCTATGGAAACAAATTCATCATTGAATTCGCCAAGATAATTTTGGGCTTTTTGCAGCACCTCTTTTGCTTCACTTGAAAAATAAGGTTCTCCGCCTGTCACTTTTGGTAATGAATCGATGATGCGTTCGACAGCCTGGTTAAAAACCGGGAAATTAACATCCAGCTTTTTTAACAGATAGGGTACCACGTTTTCATCCACTGAAAGAATGCCTTTTAGCAGATGAATGGCATCAATGGCCTGGTTGCTGCTGGCCATAGCTATTTCCTGGGCTTTTTGAATGGCCTCTTGCGATTTTATAGTAAATTTTTGAATGTTCATGATATT
The DNA here is from genome assembly GCA_036351335.1 of Bacteroidales bacterium. GTDB lineage: Bacteria > Bacteroidota > Bacteroidia > Bacteroidales > F082 > UBA4459. The sequence goes on from JAZBOW010000170.1 coordinate 3,848, forward strand.
TTTTTCTTCAGTAGTGTCAAAAAACTGACCAATGCGAAAAAGACGCCTTTTCAGGAAATATTGTCAGAATATTTTTATAGGCCTGTCATTTTGACTTGATTTATAGAGAGTTAAGAAGAATGTATGACGCATTACATGTGTGATAAATAAAATCTTACTTTCGCAAGCACATTTTCATTTTATGCAGCAAAACAACGAAAAGAAAAAAACTCTTGTGCTGGGTGGCAGTATTAAGCCAGAAAGATTCGCGAACAGAGCCATTGTAAAACTGAGGGGATACGGACATCCGGTGGTATCAGTTGGCTTAAAAGAGGGGAAAGTTCTGGACGTTGACATACAGACAGGAACGCCTGATTATAAAGACATTCATACGGTCTCCTTATATCTGGGCCCAAGAAACCAGCCACAATATTATC
>JAZBOW010000171.1:0-6403 GCA_036351335.1 Bacteroidales bacterium
CCGAACAGAGAAGTTAAGCCTGCCAGCGCCGATGATACTGCCATACCAGGTGGAAAAGTAGGTCGTCGCCAAGACTTTAAAAACCTCCTCAATTAATATTGAGGAGGTTTTTTTTTGGTCAGAATCCAATAAAAAGTTCTTAATATAATATCCGAAGCCCCTTTTATAATTTATTAATAACTGTCCGTAAAAAATATCCCAACCCAGATTCAATTTTCGCTAAATTTGGTGTTTAATATTGAATTCAACTCAGCTTGCGAAATAATAGGTTTTTTATATTAATTATAATTCTTTCCCTGTCGCTTTTCACGGTAATTGAAAGCTTTGCACAATCCGATTCGGTTTTTATAAAGGCTGACACTACCCTGCCTGAATTAGATTCAACCTACACATCTCTTGATTCGCTTCTTTCAGTTGACACCAGTTATATTCAACAAGATTCCCTAAACACTTCTGACACTATCATTACAGGTGTAAAACCTCCCCCACTCCCTAAGGAGATTCTTCCTGTGTTATCAAAAGCTGACTCATTACGTGTTTCATATTTCATTGGTTCAATTGATAGTTTGAAGTTAGAAGCACTCCACCCTATCGATACTAATATTGTGAGGTTTCATCAATATGATCCCCTTGAGTATGGAAATTTGTTCTATTCAACGTTAAGTAATATAGGACTTGCCCACAATAATTTTATTTATACACCTGAAATATCAATTGGCTACCAAATAAACAGTTTGCAATTTGACAAATACATGTATTTTAATTCTGAAGTCAAATATTACCAGCAGGTTATCCCTTTTACGAGTCTGCGTTATACCATGGGCCCTAAAAAAGAACATAACTTTTATTTGATCTTCAGCCGGGAATTATTCAGGGGATTTTCAATCGGTATTGACCTGGGTATTATTCAATCGCCGGGAGAATATACAAATAGTAAAAGTGACAATAATAAATTATTTATTACTGGTCAGTATTATACCCGTAACAAAAGGTATGGAATCATTGCAAATTATCTCCGTAATAAAATAGACGTTGAAGAAAATGGTGGAATTACAAACGACAGTATTTTTGAATACAATATACAACCTGATCGCTCCATTATCCCAGTAAATCTTACGACTGATAAAAACCTGATTATACAGTCAGGGTTTTATATTGAGCAATACTTTAACTTGCTTAAGCCACGGACAAATAATGATTCAACCAGCCGGAAAATTGATGCCGGGAATATTTCTTATGCCATTCACTATCAGCGCAACCAAAAGATGTATAGCGGAGATCCTATGGCTGACTTTTATGAAACCTACGCACCTGCCATTGATTCAACGGATACTTTTGATTCACTATCTCAAATACAGTTCCGCAATACATTCAAATGGTCGAACCAGGGGTATAATGATGATAAGTTAAGTGAAATCTTTAATCTTTCGTTTGGTGCTCATTATGATTTTATTAAAGAAACTTTACCTTATGACTCTGTAAAAACTACTTTTAATCAAATCATACCATTTGCAAGTATTTCTCTTAAATTATTTAAATCATCTCAATTAAGAGCCAGTGCAAACCTCATTTTAGGTGATTATAATGGAGGAGATTTCAACATAAATGCCGAGCTGGAACAATTTCTGGGTACGGTATTTCGGAATTTTGGAAAATTGCATGTTCAATTGCAATTAACAAGCCAGATGCCATCCCGGTTTTATTCAGAATTTCAATCGAACAGGTTCCGATGGTCGAACGACTTTAAGAAGGTGAACATCTTAAAAATGTCAGGTTCCTATCAATACAAATTCTTGAGTGCCGGATTTAATTTTACAACATTAAATAATTACACCTATTTGGATGACACCGTTCAACCTCAACAGTATTCATCACCTTTTACAGTGCTCCAAATTTTTGCAGAAGGTAATATACCCATTAAAAAATTTGGCATAGATACCCGCTTGGTGTATCAGGTATCCAGCAATACAGATGTTCTTAGGATTCCCATGTTTGTTGGTATGATGAATATTTATTTTCGATCAGAAGTATTTAAGAAAGCAGCTACCTTACAAACAGGTTTTCAATTGAATTATTTTACATCTTATTATGCAGATAACTACATGCCTGAACTTAGAAGATTTTATATCCAAAATGAAAAAGAGATTGGCAACTATTTATATGCAGATATTTACATAACACTTGAAGTAAAAAGAGCTAAACTATTTGTAAAATACAGCCACATAAACAGCTTCTTAGGTTATTACAACTATTACCTGGCACCCCATTATCCAGCCCGTGATGCCAGGTTTTATTTTGGGGCCGCCTGGCGTTTCCATGACTAATTAATCTACGTTAATATAAATAAACTTATTTCATTCCCCTTTCAATTTTAATAGCTTCGTAAGCGGCATTCAGTTTAGTAAATTTTTCTTCGGCAGCTCTTTTAACTTCTTCTCCTAAATGGTTCACTTTGTCAGGGTGGTGTTTTTTGGCCAGTTCGCGGTAAGCCTTTTTTAATTCCTCATCCGTTACATCAGGAGAAACTTCCAAAATCTGGTAGGCACTGCCGGTGTCTTTAATGAACATCGCCTTAATAGACTCATAATCTTTCTGACCGATGCCCATGTAACCGGCGATGACAAGAACCATCTCCACTTCTTTCGGATGGTAATCACCATCTGCCTGCGTAATGCCAAAAAGATATTGCAACAGCATCATTCTGGATGAATAGTCCATAAATTGTCCAATTTGCAGGCCTACATGTCGCACATCCAGTTCCTGTTTTAACAATTCGCCTAACATTGTGATATATTGCCCTGCTTTTTCAACACCAAAATTATTTTCGTAAAATCGCTTGACATAATTCAGTTCCGATTTTTTTGCTGTGCCGTCAGCTTTCATCACAGCAGCCGTTAGCACGAGTAGCGAAACAGCAAAGTCGCCGGTTTGGGTTTTACCATATTCATACTTTCCACTGTTCATCCCATCGAACATGGAACCGAACATGAAACCGAGAATACCACCGATGGGTCCGCCAAAAGCCCAACCCAGACCCCCACCTACCCATTTGGCATAACTGCTTCCGCCTTTATTTGGATTGTTTGCACGGTTCGATTTGAAAGTTCCTGAATTATGGGCCTCTCCGTTACTGTCTGAATCTGATTTTTCTTTTTTAGGACGTTGCCATTTCATAGCATAGTAAAGGGCAATCCCTATTAAGATGATGATTAATAGATATTTCATATGTAAAAATTAAAAACTCAGGCAGTACAATAGTTTTTAGCCGAGCATATATTCCTTCTCTTCAAACCTTATTCCAAAAGTTTCCAGTTCAGCTAGCACAGGTTCATATATTTGCTTTTTAATGGGCAACATCACGCCGCTTCCTTCAATTTTACCGGTCAGCAACAATTTGGTGGTGATAGCAAGCGGTAAACCTACGGTAATGGCCATAGCCGTTTCATCCTGGTCTTTTCCAATCACAGCCATCGCTGACACGATCATTTTTTCTTCGTTCTTCAACACATATTTAAACTCGTGTTGCATGATAATCATGTCTTTATCATCAGGATCCATGGTCCATTTCTCTTCGAGCAACTTTTGAAGAATTTTAGCTGGAGTAGCCTTTTTAAGGCCAATCTTCCTATTGTCAAATACGCCAAGCCATTTCAACTTTTCAAAAACTACAGGATCATTGGCATCTTCAAGATATTCCTGCATTTTGATCTCAACCGGCACATTGGGTTCGTATTTCATAAAGGCATTGAAAAACTCCCTGTATGTCATATTTTTCGAATCTTCAATGATATAACTATCGTCGGTAACGCCTAATTGCACAAATACATTCCATGCTTTTGTGAACCCGGGACGACGAACGGTGCCACGGTACATTGACTTCACGTTTTCAAGACCATAAATTTCACGGTATTTTAAAGAATCGCGATTCGCATAGATTTCAAAATCACCATATTTCAATATTTTTCGCTTGAGCACGCGCACTTGATTAAACAGGCGGTGGTAAGGAATGTATTTATATTTACCTCTTTTCATAAACTGGCTGACACCATTACCGGCCAATACGACATTCCTGGGATTCCAGGTAAACTTATAATTCCAGGGATTGTTATCATATTCGGGTGCCACAAGTCCTCCGGTAAAGGAATAAAATGAGGTGAGTTCTCCACCCTCCTCTTTAATCCTGTTAATTACACTCATGGCCGACATATGATCGATACCGGGATCCAACCCTAATTCCATAATAATAGGGATACCCGTTTTTTTTGCCTGCTCATCCAATTCTTTTATTTGGTCTGACGCATATGATGCCGTTAACATGGGTTTGCGCAGATCGATACATTTTTTAGCCACCATGTGATGCATAAATGCCGGCAGCATGGAAATCACCACATCCGCATCGGCTATGGTGCGCCAACTTTCCGTTTCATCGTTTATATCAAAGACTTTGGCTTCCCCACGGGGATGCCCGTTCACTTTTTTACGAGCCAGGGCTTCATTAATATCTCCTACAATTACCTTCCAGTCATGCGCTTCAGCATTGTTCAGCAAATATTCTATCAGGCTATTTGTTGATAGACCGGCACCAAGTATTAAAATGTTTTTCATATGTACAAATCCTTATGGAATGGGTTATTTTAAATGTTCATTGAGGTATTCGTAATCAGGTGTTAACTTTCCTTTGAACACGATCATCGCTTTCTTAATGGGTGATGGTAGTTTGAGATTTTCAAATGACATATCAAAATTGGCGTTCACAATTTCAGGCAGAAACCCGATCAACGCATTACTAAATGTTTGTGATGCCTCCCTTGGCAATTCGCTTGGTAATATATCAACACCCATAATCAACAATCCTTCACCTTCAAAACCCATAGTGGCTTGCCTCGTAAATGGATTGTAAACAAATACAGGATCTTCAATTTCTGTTCCTTTATGCAAAGCTTCAATGGAGCCATCAGGGTCACAGGTTACATCACCTATGACCGTCAACTTTGGATTTCTGACCTTATATAGTTTTTCGAGATAATCCTTGGTCACGATTCGTGGATACCGGTCGTCCCAATACATGCAATTCATCAGCACAGTCATATGCGGAATATATTTCTCAAACTGACTTTCAAAAAGCTCAGGATGATCATAATATTCCTGTAGTTCAAACTTCTTCGACACCTCAATTGGCTTCGACAAGTGCTCTTCTTTAAACACCGTTTTATAAATCACTTTGTTTGAAATATCCTTGCGATTTTTTAATGTCAACAACTCATCAGTAGAAACTTCAATTACGGAAAGCAAGTCCAGGATTTCCTGTGCCCCTTTTGAGACATTTCCGTAACCGGTGATACCAATTGTCAAAGGAGCCACATTCTCAGGAAGTCCGTTTTCCCGGATATAGTTACCTACTTCTTGAATAATTTCTTTCGCCTCTTCAAGTGAGTTATAATGATGCGTTTGTTTAATTTTCAGAAATGGGGTATCAATACCCATATTTTGCCACCGTTGCCCCAGGGCCCATAATGAATTGATCATCCCTGCCAATCCTGCAAAACGTCCAAAGAAGATGAGTCTCCTCCCCTGCTCATCTTCAATTTTTTCATAATCGATCAAACTAGCACCTGAATTGATCATATCCTGCAACAAAGGCATGTTATATTGCTGACCTTTAATGGTATGGCTGAAAAAAATATAAGTTCTGTTTTTTTTAAAATATCCAATGGGCATCTCTTTTACGCCGATAACAATATCGGAATCCGTTACTTCATTTACCAGTTGGGCTCCCACTGTTTCAAATTCTTCATCTTTAAAAATACGCTTTTCTGACCTCACCACTTCAATTTCAACACCATCGTCAACCAGTTGTTTAACATGATCCGGAACAAGAGCAACACGCCGTTCCATTAAGTATTTATCTTCGTATCTGATACCGATTTTACGCATGGTATTTATCGCTTTAGAATGACTGACAAACTTATAAAATATACCTGCTACTATTTCATAACATTGCTAATATTTATACCAAATGTGTACCGTATTTAAAATTTGAAACTATTCTAAATTGGAAACCCTGAAAGCTGCAATTCTCTCAAAAAAAATACAATCGTTTGCATGAAATTATATCGGTTTTTTTTAGTAATTATCCAGTGTATAAGCCTTTTATTTCGTACTTTTGCACTCCTGAAAAATCAGACTAAATTTTAATAAATCAAGAAATAAAATGGGTAAAAAGAAGCATGTTTATTCGTTCGGCGACAAGAAAGCTGAAGGCAATGCAAAAATGAAGAACCTGTTGGGTGGCAAAGGTGCCAACCTGGCGGAAATGAACCTGATAGGCGTTCCGGTGCCTCCGGGCTTTACTATCACAACTGAAGTATGTACGCTGTACAATGAAAAAGGACAGGAAGCCGCA
>JAZBOW010000172.1:0-13123 GCA_036351335.1 Bacteroidales bacterium
ACTAACACCACCCTGTAAACCATAGTAAACAGAAGTGCCTTCAAATGCTATATCAGCTGAGTAACCTGTTACACCTTGAGGTGTGAACTGAGCTGCAGCACCTGCAATGGGTTTCTCAATCATGGGCAAACCCCTGTCGAAGCTGGCACCGCCACCACCACCATAAGGGTTAAAACCAAGTGAAAAAGCCCACCGCCCTGTTTTATAGGCCATATAAACTGATGGGAATAAAGGAGCCGAAATATTTCCTACATATTCCGGATCACTTAAACCAGGAAATCCACTGGTTATGGTTTGTTTTTGAAAAATAGATTGGTTACTAAGCGAAATATGAAAGCCATCTTTCAATTTTGTTAAACCGGCAGGATTAAAAAATACCGCATCAATATCAATAGATGCATCTCTTACCAGCATCCTGGTCCATGCCGTACTTTGGTTGGTGTTGGTAACCAATCCCCCGGCATAAATAAAACTTGACGCTAATAAAAGTGTCAATAAAGTCAGTGTAAAATTTTTCATGTTTGCATTTTTGGTTATTATTCGACGCTAATATAACATTTATTTAACATATAGATTTTTACATTTGAGAACGAGATATGAACAGTAGTTATCAACAATTCACTTGAAACGACTCTATAGCAAATTGCTGTTTCGATGTCCGATCAAATATCACATTTAATCGTGCAATATTTCACCCGAAAAAGTGTTATTTTTGCTGTTCTTTTGCTTAATCAGCTATTATATGTTCGCGTTATATTTGAAAGAGATCAGAAGTTTTTTAAGTTCCTTGATTGGGTACATTGTGATGGTTGTGTTCCTGATCGTGGTGGGCCTGTTTTTGTGGGTTTTTTCAACCGATTTCAATATCCTTGATTATGGTTATGCCAATGTGGACGGCTTGTTCATCATAGCACCATTTGTATTCCTGTTTTTAGTACCAGCAGTTACCATGCGCTCATTTTCAGAAGAGCAGAAATCAGGTACCATGGAATTGCTTTTTACACGGCCGTTGACAGATATGCAGATTATTACTGCCAAATACCTGGCCGGATTGACGCTGATTGTTTTTTCCATCATTCCGACAATTGTTTATTTCGTTTCAGTATGGTACCTTGGATTACCGCAGGGTAATATTGATATCGGCGGATTTTGGGGTTCTTTTATTGGATTATTACTACTGGGGGCTTCCTTTGTGAGCATTGGGATTTTTGCATCATCTTTAACAGATAACCAGGTGGTTTCATTTGTGCTGGCAATCGTTCTAAGTGCCTTTGTATATCTTGGTTTTGAGTTTGTTTACTCGCTGGAGATGTTCGGTACTTTCGATCTTTTTATCAGGTCGCTGGGGATAAGTGCCCATTATAGTGCCGTTAGTAAAGGTGTGATTGACACACGCGACCTGGTGTATTTTGCAAGTGTGATTATATTGTTTTTGTTTCTTACCAAATTGTCATTGGCAAGAAGAAAGTGGTAATCGGGAAGCATATGAAAAAAAAGACATCATATAAACCATACAAATATTTCAGCAGCTTTGTCATAGTGTTGATCGCGATCATTGTGGTAAATCTGATCAGTTCAAGGGTATTCACACGTTTCGACCTGACCACGGAAAAACGATATACACTTTCCCCTGCAACCAAAGATTTATTAAGAAACCTTGATGATATTGTTTATTTCAGGGTATATCTTGAAGGCGATTTCCCGGCAGGATTTAAACGCCTCAGAAGAGCTACCAAAGAATTACTGGATGATTTTAGGGCTTATAATAAAAATATCCAGTATGAATTTATCAACCCTTCTCAAAGCGAAAATGTGGACGAGCGAAATGCCACTTACCAGTTGCTGGTTGAGCAGGGCCTGAACCCGACAAATCTGCAGGTAAAAACCAAAACGGGCATGGATCAGCAGGTTATTTTTCCGGGTGCCATTGCTACATACCGCAACAAGGAACTGCCCATAGAATTGCTCAATGCCCAAATGAATGTGCCGCCTGAAGCAGTATTGAATAATTCGATCCAGAACCTGGAGTTTAAATTTGCCAACATCATAAACAAGCTCATTAAAAAAGTAAAACCCAAAGTAGCTTTTATTGAAGGACATGGGGAATTGAATCTTGATGAAACCTACGATATCACCCTGGCATTGCAGGAAGACTATATCGTAGAGAGATTCAGGCTCGACTCGAACATTAATGCACTTGTAAACCGTGCACTGATTGATTCGGCAACCTCCGAATATCAGTTACAGCCCAAATATGAAGCCATCATTATTGCGAAACCCGACTCGGTATTTTCATCAAAAGATAAATTTATCATCGACCAGTATATTATGCATGGCGGCAAAGTGTTGTGGCTGATCGATCCGGTACTAACTTCAATGGATAGCATCCAATCATCTGAATCAACAGTGGCTATTGAAAACCCATTGGATTTGAAAGACCAGCTTTTCACATACGGCATTAAATTAAATACCGACTTGGTGATGGATATGAATGCCATGCCTATTCCAATACGAACAGGCCAAATGGGCAACCAGCCGCAGATTGATTTCTTTCCGTGGTATTATTTTCCTTTGGTTACACCTACTTCGACCCATCCGGTTGTGAGAAACTTAAATACGATTAAAACACAGTTTGTTAGCAGTTTAGATACATCGCGCGTGCGGAATGTAAAAAAGACGGTCTTGTTGAAAAGTTCACCATATACCCGAGTTGTTGGTGTTCCGGCCATGATCAGCCTGTCGTTGATCCGCCAGCAAACGGATGAAAGCTTATACCAAGGACCACCAAGACCGGTTGCAGTGCTGATGGAAGGAGTGTTCGAATCGCATTACAAAAATAGGGTGCCGCCATCACTGATGGAAGCCAAAGAAATTGGGTTTAAGGATTTTAGTGAGCGCACAGCGATGATCGTCGTTTCGGATGGCGATGTGATCAAAAACCAGTTTCATATACCCAATGGCTACCCTTTACCGCTCGGGTACGACCAGTTTACCAGAGAAACTTTCGGAAACAAAGAGTTTATTTTAAATGCCATAAATTACCTTACGGATGGCCCGGGATTGATTTCAATTCGTTCGAGGGAACTGAAATTGCGATTGCTTGATAAAACAAAGATCACCAATAACAGGACTGTCTGGCAGATTACTAATGTACTAGCCCCGGTTTTGGTAGTGCTTATCGTCGGTATGCTGTTAATTTGGTTAAGGAAAAGAAAATACGCAAGATAAAAATACATATATGAGGAAAAACAGAGTCGTTATTTTATTCATTTCATTGATAGTGGCCATAATTGTCATCTCATTAGTAAGCAACCGATACAGCACGCTTAAGGAAGGCGAAACGGATTTTGCAGTAAGCGATACTGCTGCTGTGACCAAAATATTCATTGCTGATAAAAAGGATAACAGTGTATTGCTTAAAAAGGAAGCTGCACAGTGGACTATTAACAATCAGTTTGTGGCCAATACAGCGGTGGTTGATTTTTTACTAAGCACCATGAACCGGCTGAAAGTGAAATCGCCTGTACCTTTATCAGTTAGGAATGGTGTTATTTCGAGGTTGGCAAGTAATGGTATTAAGGTAGAGGTGTACCAGGAAGTTTACCGGATCAATTTATTTGATAAGTATAAATTCTTCAAGCACGAAAAACTGACGAAAGTTTTTTATGTAGGCGACGCTACCCAGGATAATATGGGTACCTATATGCTGATCGAAGATGCTGAAAATCCTTATATTGTGTTTATTCCAGGCTTCAGGGGTTTTCTTTATTCCCGGTTTTCACCCAAACCTGACGACTGGAAAAGCCACGTGGTTTTTAATACCAAACTGGCTGATATTAAAAGCGTGAGTCTGCAATTTTTCGAAGAGCCGGAAAACAGTTTTAAGGTTGATGTGGTAGATGCGCGTGGCAATTACAAGGTTACGGCATTGCAATCGGGAGAGATACTGGAGAGTTATGATACTCTCAGGTTACTGAATTACCTGACGTCCTTTAGAGATTTGCGATATGAAACGCGGATGAATCCTTTATTGACACCCATGAAATTAGATTCTATTGTGAATTCAACGCCCATTTATAAATTGACGCTTATCGACAGGTTTGATGATACAATTAAGGTGCCGATGTTTAAAAAGCATAGCATGCCCGAATCGATTGCTAATGCTTACGAGGTGCTAGTGCCTATTGATCACGACCGGTTTTATGCGCTGATCAATGAGGGAAATGATTTTGTGCTGATGCAGTATTATGTATTTGACAGGGTGTTATATCCCTTATCGCATTACCGGAATTAGAAGCCTCATTTGCCATTTAACTTCGATGTAACCTAAGGACTTCCTTCGGTTTTTTGTTATTTGTTATGGAGGCTCGAAACATTTAATTTGAAACCCCGCAATTCCTCCTGGGAGGGGAACTAAAAAAGATACATTTTTATCAGATCAAATAAGAAAATTTTATTTAAAAGCAATCAGGTTGTTTATCACTAATAATATTGGATATAAGAAGGATTACTTTGGAGAAGCTACAAAGTAATAGTCTTTGCGGCTGTGGTAAACTTCTTTAAATGTATCTTTATTTAAAGGCGATACATCTTTCAGAAAGTTCTCTAATTGATAAATTTGATAGCCACATTCTGTAGCTAAGTACTGGTAGAAATCATCAGGAGTCACCCTGTAAAAATCGCTGGCGCCTAATCCAAATTCAAAAATAATGATGGGTCTTGAATTTTTCATTGTGTTAAAGGCACCTTTTAGGACTTTGAATTCAGCACCCTCCACATCTATCTTGATCAGGTCGACATGGTAATTGGTTGGCAATACATGATCCAGCGAGTCTGTTGTAACCTCAATCACTTCAATTTCAGGATTTTTGCCGTCGTAATCGCGTTTTTTAATGCCACTATATGCAGGTGCATCAACCACATAATTAAAAGTTGTGACACCTGATTGGTCGCTTAAAGCGATGTTATGTATCTTGAGTTGCTTTTGTCTGAATTTTTTCTTCAGCGCATTGAAAAAACCAGGAATGGGTTCGAAAGCCACATGTGTTCCTTTGGGGCTTCTTTTCATGACTTCCTGTAAAATCTCACCCTTAAAGCAACCTATATCAATACAGTTTGAGTTTTCATGTAGCACTTTGTCCAGAATCTCCAGCGTTAACCTGTCGTACTTGATGTTTTTAGTTACATCAAGGTGCAGGAATATCAATATGCGCCGTATAAATTCTTTCAACATTGAATGGCCATTTTGCAACGAATGCGGGTCAGGTTTTTGAGCACGCAAACATACAAAAAAAAGACACCCTTTCGGGTGCCTTTTTTAAATGCAAGCAGAGAATCTTTATACAACGCCCTGTGCGAGCATTGAATCGGCCACTTTAACAAAGCCGCCGATATTAGCACCTTTTACATAATCGATATAATCACCCTCTTTTCCCCACTTAACACAAGTGGAGTGGATGTCTTTCATGATCTGATGCAAACGTGCGTCAACTTCTTCACGTGTCCAGCTCAAACGCAATGAGTTCTGACTCATTTCGAGACCTGATACGGCCACACCACCGGCATTGGCAGCTTTTCCAAGACCATAAAGGATTTTCGCATTTTGATAGACTTCAATAGCTTCAGGTGATGAAGGCATATTGGCCCCTTCAGAAACTACAAAGCAGCCATTGGCAATAAGTGCTTTGGCTTCTTCTTCGTTTACCTCATTTTGTGTAGCACAAGGCATGGCCACGTCACATTTGATATGCCATGGGCGTTTGCCTTCGTGGTACTGGGCACCATATTTATCAGCGTATTCTTTGATGCGGCCTCTTCTTACGTTTTTCAAATCCATTACGTAGGCCAGTTTTTCGGCATCAATACCTTCAGGGTCATAAATAAATCCAGATGAATCTGAAAGTGTTACACACTTAGCTCCAAACTCAGTAGCTTTTTCACAGGCATACTGGGCCACATTACCTGAACCAGAAATGGTGCAAATTTTACCTTTCATACTGTCACCACGGGCTTTTAGCATTTCTTCAGCAAAATAAACAGTGCCGTATCCTGTTGCTTCAGGACGTATGAGTGAGCCACCCCATTCGCGGCCTTTACCTGTTAATACACCCACAAATTCATTTCGTAGTCGTTTGTACTGACCAAACAGGAAGCCAATTTCACGTCCACCTACACCAATATCACCCGCAGGAACGTCCGTATTTGCACCAATATGACGGAATAATTCGCTCATAAAGCTCTGGCAAAAACGCATTACTTCGTTGTCTGATTTACCTTTAGGATCAAAATCAGAACCACCTTTACCACCGCCCATTGGGAGTGTTGTTAACGAATTTTTAAATACCTGCTCGAATGCAAGGAATTTTAGAATCCCTAGGTTTACTGTGGGATGGAAACGCAATCCGCCTTTATAAGGTCCTATTGCACTGTTCATTTCAATACGAAAACCACGATTTACCTGCACATCACCTCTGTCGTCAAGCCATGGAACACGGAATAATATAACCCTTTCAGGTTCCACGATACGTTCCAGGATTTTACCTTCTTTATACTGTGGATTTTCCTCGATAAAAGGAATAATCGTTTCCACCACTTCGTGCACAGCCTGGTGAAATTCAACTTCGCTTGGATTTTTGGCAATGACCTTAGCCATAAAGTCATTTACTTTTTGTTCATATACATTCGACATTTTTCAAATATTTAATTAAAACTTGTTGTTAAAAGACATATCAATATTACTGAAAAATATGTGCAGTATTGTTCTAAATAAGGGGATTTGCGGGAATTCCTTATAAAATTAAGGGAATCACGTAGAGAGAAATTGCGGAAAAATAATTATTTCCTCTCCATATGATTATCGATTCAATTCAGGGTGTCGATTTTAAGCATACAATACAGCAAGCTTAATCAAAAACTTCAATTACAAGATCATCGAAATATATATCCAGATCGCCCTGGTTCCATAAATAGACAATAAGCAAATCGTTTTTTGAACGAACCTCTGGCGTGAGGTAGTCCATGGTTACCTTGTTCCATTGGTTAAGTTTGATATTTGACACTTGATCTTTCCGGTTGAGGTTTAAGCCTCTGTACTTATAGTTACCCCCTTTATGCTGAAAAGTGGTGGTAATTGAAACGGGTGTGGATGATAATTCATGAACAGGATATACCCAAACAGTTACACGTACCCATGCATACTCTTTGTCTGTCAGATCTTCATAAGTAGACTTAAATGAAGGGCTGAATCTGAGCGTGCTGTCCATTTTTAAAGAATAAAGACCGGACCTGTAAATGCTGTCGCTCAAGTGTTTCGAAAATGTTTCATTTGTCGATTCAAAATCCAAACTAAAGACAGTGGTGCCGATTAAATTTTTGTCTTCCGGCATGGCTTTGTTTTCATAACTTCCCCTGTCGATCAATAGCAATTCCTTATATTCCGGGTTTACCTTTGTTTTACCGAATGTTTTCACATAATAATCATATGTCATAAGATCAGGGCTCAAAATATTTTTTTTTAGCTGCCAGTATTGAAATAAATTAAAAAAAAGCAAAGTGGCTATGATGAGTGACAACAATATTTTTTTGAAATTATTTAATCCTGCTATTTTAACAATCGAATAGCCGAGTGGGACGCTTAAAACTGCATATGACTGTATCATTGCCCGTTGCCCGAAACTTTGAGCATACCACCAGCACGACCAACTTGATACGATGTAGAGGTTAATAATGGAAAAAATAAATACTGAAAAGAAAATACTACGGTTCTTCCTGTAGAGTAAAAAAAGGCCATAAATAGCAAATACCATAACAGGCGTGTAAATCAGCCAGCCCTTGCGGAAACTGAAAAGAAATTTTAAGGTATAGGGCCACAAAAATTCAAATCCTTCTCCAGGGTTTCTGTAGCTGTAGTAAATAATTTGTCCGCTGTATATCTTCCAGTAAATTACCTGAAATGAACCGATGAGTGCGAGTATGGCAATAAAAACGAGCATGTGCACACGGTGCTGATGCCATAGATCTTTTATTTTCTTTTTCAGACTATTCCATCCTTCAACATGCCAAAGCAATGGAATAATAACTGCTATTAATTCAGTTGGTCGTGAAAGTGTGGATAACCCGATGGTAATAGCCAGCCCCACAATATATCTAATGTTAAACGTTTCATGCCAACGAATGGTAAACCATAGAATGAGGGCATATGCGGTAAATAAATAAGTATGTGGCATTTCAGAATTGAAGGTGCTGTAGGCGAAATAGTTTGTGCCAAAATAAATGATAAGCAGTATGATGGCAACCACCAGGTCAGAAAAAAATCTGAGTAATACTTTTCGCAAAACAAAAAGGCCAATAATGAAAAAAAGTATCCCATTTGCTATAAGTGCCCATTGGTATGGTGAAGAAAAACCATCTGCCGGATATGCCGTATTGAGGGCGACTGCATGCCCCATTAAAAAGGCGGGTGAGTATAATATAGCCATTCCCATAGTATATTTCATAATGAAATTACCTTTTTGGCTGTATGAGAATTGATAAAAAGTGTTCGTTGAATGGTATTTGTTGTTCAACTCTTCAAATACGGCTTTGTTTTTAATGCCCAGGTCGTTGTAAATGAATGCGGCAGGTAGATAAAGGTAATACCCGTAAGTATCCCAACTGATATTATTTTTTGGTGGATGTGAAACCCGTAAATAGGTATTGGTGCCTATTAAAATCAGGATCACAATGAATGACAAAATAGCTGATGAACCTTTGGACGTATATGGCGTTTTTTGTTTAATAGAGTAGAATAAATTTAGTGATAAGATTAATTCCTGCTAAATATATTGTATTTTAAGATGCTATATATGGCTCTCATGCCATCTTTCCATCCAATTTTTTTTCCTTCGTCATAGGTGCGGCCATAATAGGATATGCCTACTTCGTAAATTCTAATGTTGGGTATTCTGGAAATTTTTGCAGTTACTTCAGGTTCGAATCCAAACCTGTTTTCCTTTAATTTCAATGATTTGATATTGTCGGCCTTAAAAAGTTTATAGCAGGTCTCCATATCCGTCAGGTTCAAATTGGTGAAAATGTTGGATACTGAGGTGAGGAATTTATTCCCGATGGAATGCCAGAAAAATAAAATACGGTGGGGTGTGCCTCCCATAAATCGCGAACCGTACACCACATCGGCGAAACCATCTACTACGGGCCGTAACAACAAATTGTACTCCTGGGGGTCGTACTCAAGATCGGCATCCTGTATAATGATGTAGTCACCCGTTGCTTCTTTGATACCACGATGCAAGGCTGCCCCTTTACCCATATTTTTAGGTTGATTGAATAATTTGATAGCAGTTCCAGGATGATCAGTTATATATTTTTCAATCACATTAACCGTTTGATCGGTCGAGAAATCATTTACGATAATAATCTCTTTTTCAAAAGCGCCAATGAGTTTAACATCAATCACCTTGTCCAAAATTAAATGAATGGTGCGGGCTTCGTTAAAAGCCGGGATAAGTATGGAAAGCTTGTTGGGCATCTGTATGATTTTTTATCGATGGCAAATTTAAAAAGAAATGATTGACAAATTATTACAAATTAAATAATTATAGTTTAATGATTTAACCCAACAACCACAGTGTTTTACACAGTAACCAAGAATTTTATTTTGCAATTATCAATATAATGAGCTATGCAGAAGCACATATGATTTTGAGAGATTTCCTATAGTTATTTTACATACGATATTGGTGTCGGGGAATGCGCCTTGCGTGGGCTGAATATTTAATGTTTGGATAAAAGGAAAGAAAGTTTTTTTGACAACGGAAGGTATTATTTGTCCTTGTAGACTATATAGTTCTATCGAAACCTCATCTGTTTGTTCAATTGGTAAACTTATAGTAAACCCTCCCATAAAAGGATTCGGATATAAGTCTATTTGATTAAACAGGTCATTCAGATCGAAAAGGCCTGTAGTATCCATACTGTAATAAAAAGCACCAATATCGCTAATTGTACTGTCAGGATCCAAGGGAAAATCCGGATTACCTGCATCAATGCATGGAGAACCTTCTCGGAGCCTGAAATTGTTGTCGTTGGCATTTATGAACATGGGATTATCAAACAAATTACTTTCGCCCAGCAATTCAGCTTTATCCGACAGGCAAAAACTTGCAACAACTCCTGAATTCGCATCGTGGAAAATATCCCGGTCAACAGAACCGGAAAAAATGCAATTATGAATGCTTGCATTGCTTCCTTTCTTTGTAGTAGCATCTTCGATACAACTAACACCTGTATTGTTAGCATAAAATGTATTATTAATAAGCTGTCCGCTTGAGTTTTCTTTAAAAATAATACCTTCGTTACATCCTATCAATATATTTCGTACGACCAGAATATTCTCAGAATTTCCAAAATGTTCTGCACCTAATTCCATGCCGCGATCGGCCACATTAATTATTATGTTGCTATCTATCAGTGTATTGTCGCAGTTGTTAAGGTCAATTGCGTCATCAGGGATGTTTTCAAACCGATTTTTTCTGATCACACCACCGTTTACTCCAATAAGCTCAATCGCATCTGGAATTTTAGTGAAGTAACAATCTGATATATGAACATCTGCTGAATTCTGCATTAGAAAACCTTCGCCCCGGTTATTGCCATAAATAGATGAGTTTTTAGTATTTACCGATGCGCCTTTAACAAACATAATAGGGTCCTGCCATGTGAGTTGTTGGTTGTTTGAAAACTTCACATGATCTAAGGTCATATGGCACGACAAAGATAAAATGATACCATCAGTAATGTGGGCATGTGTGATGAAGCTCGTGTTTCCAGGAGCGTTAATTTTAATTTTACCCCAACCAACCCCTGCAATTTCCGGCAACAATGTAACAGGTTCGCTGGCTGTTCCATTCATCATTATTACCCCGTTTGTAATGATGTTTACACCAGGACTTAATATTAAGTTAGCTCCCGCCTCAAAGATTATTGTATCTTGGTTGTCAATGACTAAATCTGAAGTGATGAAGTAAGGAGAGTCCGCTTTAGTGAATACAACTGAAGAAAGCGAATTACTATTAAAAAAGATGACGAAAAACATCACCATGAATGCCACTCTATTTAGGAACCATTTCTTTTTCATATAAACTGTAAACTTTTAATATAGCCTTTGCCTTAAGTTTATTTACGCTCAATTCTCAAACGCATAGTTTTTAGGAATGTTTTACCAGAATAATGTATCAACAATCAAACAAATATAATTAAAATAAAAAGCGCAGCTATCAAATACAAACTGCACAACTAAAATGATGACTTATGAAGTTGAATTGATGAATCTATTTTGAAATAAAAGTATTTTCTTGTGTTACCCATTTCTATATGCCTCCAGTATCTTTGAGACCTAAATAATTTTTATGAATAAATAATTTGAACGTATTTAGTAGATTTGTGCAAATAAATTTCCATTATGAAAACCATCATTACTTGTTTTTTTAGTTGTCTCTTTCTTATTGGGTTTGCCCAAAACCACCAGCAGGAGTTGGTAGACGGACTTCCCGTGCTTACGTTAGAAGATGAACTGATGCTCATGAGTCTTCCTGTAAAAACCATTCCGGCCAATTACGCTACACGCAGTCTGCCACCCGTTATCGATAATTCGCAGCTCATTTTTATGAGGCCGGTTTTTCAACAGGATCACTATTCATGTGGCCAGGCAAGCTTGATTGGATATAATTTTACGTATGAGATGGCCCGCGAACGAGGTGTTTCGGGTAATAACCCCGATCACCAGTATCCGACTCATTTTGCCTGGAACTTTATGAATGGCGGTAATGGGTATTATGGCGTGAGTTACTTGCATAGTGCACAAATATTGAAATTCAGCGGTACGCCAAATGTTTCAACATATGGAGGTATGGCAACCGGGGGATTTAATAGGTGGATGACAGGGTATCCGAATTATCTGGGTGCTATGGAAAACAGGATCAAGTCCATATCGCAAATACATGTAGGTAACGAAGAAGGTCTTCAAACATTAAAATACTGGTTATATGATCATCTCGAGAATGCTGAGCATGGTGGAATAGCCTCCTTTTATGCACAGCATCTTTCGGTTAACCAAACCCTTCCACCTGGAACTCCTGAGGAAGGAAAATATGTGATCACAAGTTTTGGTGGCAGTCCTAACCATGCGATGACTATTGTAGGCTATAATGATGAAATATGCTGGGATTATAATAATGACGGTCAATACACCAATGATATCGACATTAATAATGACGGTATTGTGAATATGAAAGACTGGGAAATTGGTGGATTTAAAATGGTTCAAAGCTACGGTGGGGTACCAAACTGGGGCAACCAGGGATACGCTTACATGATGTATAAAACGGTGGCAGATAAACTGGGGCAGGGCGGAATCTGGAACCACTGTGTGCATGTACTGGATGTAAAAGAAACTTATGAACCTCAATTGGCAGCAAAAATAGCCATCAAACATAACCGGAGAGTTGCAGTAAAAGTCATTGCCGGGTTTTCAAATGATATAAATGCCACATCGCCTGACTTTATTTTCGATTCACCAATCTTCGACTACCAGGGCGGTGTAAATTATATGCAGGGGGGTAGTTCAGAAGCGGATAAAACCATTGAGTTCGGCTTTGATCTTTCTCCGTTACTATCTGATATTAACATAGGCCAGCCTGTAAGATTTTTTCTGCAGGTTGCTGAGAATGATCCCTGGCAAGCAGGAGAGGGTGAAATTATAAGCTTTTCCATTGTAGATTATACAAATGGAATCGAGGAAATAATATCGCCACAATCCAATGTAGCCATCATTGATAACGACACAACTACTGTTTCGTTAACCCATACCCTGAATTTTGATCGTGTTGAAATAGAAACGGAAACCCTGCCCGATGCTATGGAAAACCAGCCATATAGTTTCCAGTTAACTGCAAACGGAGGTGCTGAGCCTTATTTCTGGGATTTTGATAAAACCTACATAGAGACCACAAGTACAGAAGACTTTATAGAAATAAATGAAACGCAATTGTATCCATCTAATAATTCAAGTGGTATTGCAACAAAGGAGCTGGAATTTGACTTTCCGTTTTATGACAGTGTCTATTCC
>JAZBOW010000173.1:0-6130 GCA_036351335.1 Bacteroidales bacterium
TGTTCAGGCTTGATCAGGTAAATAAAGATTTGGATGAGGAAAATCCGGATATCCAACAGCTCGGCACAGGGGAATATGCCATCTATGGCGATTTTATCGTATCACCTTCTGCCAACGAAGGGCAGGGTGATCCATTTATTTTAAGAGGTTTCCTGAAAAAAACAAAAAACAATATCAAAATCGATGTGATCAATGTGGATAATCCATTTAAACCGGTTCGTAAAGGAAGCTCCATGCAATACCTGGCCATGGGTGATAAAAAACTCAACGTTTATGAGGGGAATATTTCCGTAATCAATACTGAGTGGGATACTTTAAGATTTAAGGCCAATCCACATCCCGGAGACATGAAAGGTCTTAATGAAAATGATGTGTTAAATTTCAAGGTGAACGGTAATGTAAGTGCTTCTGCTGATGAAATTAGTGTAAGTGAAATTGATACACCCTTTGGAAGTGCCAGCTTTGCCTTTGATTTTACTGACCCGAGTTTAACAGGCGCCCTTCGAATGACAACACCCATCTCAGTAGGGTATGTAACATTAAGTGATGTCATGGTAAAAATGCGTTTTGATCCACAGGGCTTCTACATTCTGGCGGATGGAACAATAATAATCATACCGGCAGCAATTCCAATAAGAGGAGGGTTGGTCATTGGATACACAAGCCGTAATTTGAATTCGGAAGTTGTTCCTTTTCTGTCAGAATTTAAAACAGATAAACCCAATTTATCTGGTGGCTTAAGAGGATTCTATGTCATAGGCCAAAGAGGTTTTGACCTTGGAAATTTTGATATTGGAGGCGTGGTGACGGCAAATCTTAATTTAGGAGCCGGTACCTATATCTATTGCAATTTTGCCGACGATTTCAAATTTGAAGTAGGTGGATATGGTTACCTGACCGCACAGGGAGGCATAACCAAACCATGCGATATAGGTGTTTTTCTGGATGGTCATGCAGATATAAAAGGCGGTTATGAAAATGGAAGTGCATGGTTCTCCAATTGTTCTAAAGTGGAGGGAAGTATTTCACTTTGTGTTGGATCCGAAAGTGTGCTGGTACATGGCTTATTGAGCAATAAGAATAAATCATGGGGATTTGGTTCATGTCCCGGTAAATAATAATGCATAATAAAATTTGAAATATGAAAACAATAATTTCAATAATACTCGTCTTGACAATAACCTCAGTCTTAGGCCAGAACCTACGCGTACTTGAGGTTTCAAATAGTGAATTAGGACCAAATTTACAGTGGTTTACCACGGGTGATGAGTTACAAGCGCGCCCATTCACAGTATGGCGGACCACTGTAGACGGAGATGCGTTCGATACCATCCAAACCTTAACATATATTGACAACCGCAAGCAGGATACGCTCATTTATACAGTAAAGGACACAACGCTCACGGAAAAAGGCATCTATCGCTATTATGTGAAGTTGCTTTTAGAGGACGGGAAAGAAGAATTTTCGCCCATAGTGTATGGTCATAATATGGGTTTTATTCAGAACCCCCGGGTTATTTCAATGGATGTTGTTTCATCGAAAACCCAAAAAGCCATTGACATCAGTTGGCAGCTTACTAATAATTTTTCTGTTCGCAGTTTATCACTTTTCAGGAGTTCGCATGCTGAAAAGGATTTTGTAAAAATTGCGGAACTGGCAGGTGATGCTACTTCCTATTCAGATATGGTGCCGCTTTCAAACCATAACTATTTTTATTTCCTTTTAATCGTTGATTTTTTCGGTTACCAGCAGCCCAGTGTTCCCGTACCTGGTTTCTGCCTTTTTGAGCAGCAACCGTATCCGCCTCAGTACTTAAGTGTTCAAAACCAGAATGATAAGATTAATTTGTCATGGCAAAACGTGGAACGGAATCTCTCTGGTTACCAGGTATTCCGGTCGATAGCTGATGAGCCTTTCGTGCCATTGCATGTAATGCAAACATCCAATGAGTTAGAAGTGTCGTTTGTGGACAGCCTTTCAGCAGCTTTTTCAGAAAGTAGCATGCTGCGTTACTATATTATAAATTTCAGCGACAGTTATACGAAAAGTAATCCTTCAGATACGGTTTCAGTATATTTTAAAAAGCAGGAACTACCGTTGCCACCTGATCAGTTTGACGCGATCGTTTTAGATAATGGTAGTGTTAAATTGATTTGGGAACGTAACAAAAGCAGGGGTGTTATCGGTTACAATGTATACTTAACCGAACCTGAACAGAAGCTATTGAACAATGATTTGATATCTGCCAATACGAATTATCTTATTGATTCAACGATGCATACTTCCGGTGTATATAGCTATGCCATTGAAGCAGTTGGCGAGGGGCAACAGGTGAGTGATCTAAAAGCTATGGCAACGGTCAAGATTTTAACACCCTACTACCATCTGGTTGTCGATATGATTCAATCAGGTGAAACGGCTGATTTAAGCTGGAAAGCCTTTAGCACGGATGCTATTAAAAATATCAGTTTGTACCGTCAGGAAGATGAACAAACACCCGTTTTATTAAAACAATTTGAAAATGTGGATGCCACTTATAAAGACAATAAGTTAACAAGTGGTAAATCGTATTATTATATGTTTTACGGGGAATTAAAAAACGGTGAGAAAGTATTGTTAAATGACCATCTAAGCATAAATTTTTAAATATTGCAGAGTTTTTATACCTATATTGCTTTTAGTCATGATAATACCGTATTGGATATTGGGGTAACTATTGACCTCGAACGAAGGTTCCGGTTATTGAATCAGATTCATGGCAAGTCAGGTAGCACTGGTTGTAAGCTTGTATATTTTGAAGAGTTTATTGAAAGTCTGGAAGCCACAAATCGCGAAAATGAACTGCGTGAGTTGCCAAAGAAGGTTATAAAACAATTGGTTGAAGACACCAACCCGATGTTTGTGAATTTATTGAAAGTGTAGGATTGCTTTTCAGGATTTTAATGTTTTCTGGATTTTACCATTGGCACTCTTCTCGAGTGAATACTGAACTAATAGCCAAGTTCCTAGTTCAGCTTCTTTAACAAATATTTTCCGGTATACGAATTTTTACACGCTACCAATTCTTCCGGGATACCTTCAAAAACGACATATCCGCCGGCATCACCGCCTTCAGGACCTAAGTCGATCAACCAATCCGCCGATTTAATGATTTCGGTATTGTGCTCAATTACAATAATGGTATGCCCAATTTCGATCAATGCATTGAATGATTTCAATAGCTTGCTGATGTCGTGCACATGAAGGCCGGTGGTAGGTTCATCAAATATGAACATGGTTGATGAACCATTCGAACCTTTAGAAAGAAAAAACGCCAGTTTGATACGCTGCGCTTCACCACCACTCAGTGTGTTGGAAGGTTGACCAAGTCGAAGGTAGCCAAGCCCCACTTCTTCAAGTGGTTTGATTTTCTCAACAATTTTCTTTTCTGAAGAAGTTTGTTTTTTTGCCGACTGAAAGAATTCAATGGCTTGTGTAACGGTCATTTCAAGGATATCCGTAATGGATTGATCGCGGTATTTCACCTCTAGTAAGTCTTCTTTAAACCGTTTTCCATGGCATTCATCACAAGTCAAATGAATATCCGCCATAAACTGCATTTCCACTTTTATCAGTCCTTCACCTTCACATTGTTCACACCTGCCGCCTGGTATGTTAAAAGAAAAATTACCGGCTTTATATCCGCGCAATTTTGCCAGCGGTTGGTTGGCATATAACTGACGGATATCGTCATAAGCTTTCAGGTAGGTAGCAGGGTTTGATCGTGACGACCGACCGATGGGATTCTGATCAATGTATTCGATCTCGCTGATGCGGTTAATTTCACCTTCCAGCATCCCAAACTTGCCACTTTTGTCGATGATGCCCCCGAATTCCTTTTTTAAGGCAGGATATAGAATATCCCGCACCAAGGTTGACTTCCCTGATCCACTAACACCTGTGATGACGGTTAAAATATTCAACGGGAACTTTACATCAATATTTTTCAGATTGTGTTCAATAGCACTTTTCACTTCAATATAATCTTTCCATTTTCTTCTTCTGGAAGGCACTGCAATTTTCTTACGATCAGTCAAATACAGGGCTGTATAACTCTTGTTGTTTTCTTTTAACTGATCAAAATTGCCCTGGAAAACCAATTCCCCGCCATGTTCACCCGCATCAGGGCCGATGTCAATAATTTCATCCGCCTGACGAATGATCTCCTCATCATGTTCCACAACAATTACGGTATTACCAAGGTTTCGAAGGTTCTTCAAAACACCAATCAGGCGATCTGTATCCCTGGGGTGCAAACCAATACTTGGTTCATCAAGTATGTACATTGAGCCGACCAGGCTGCTACCCAAAGAAGTTGCCAAATTTATTCGCTGCGACTCACCACCTGAAAGCGAATTTGAAAGCCGGTTCATGTTCAGGTAACCCAGACCCACATCGTTTAAGAATTTCAATCTGTTGTTAATTTCTATCAACAAACGCCTGGAAACTTTCTGATCATGTTCGTTCAGTTTTAAATCATTAAAAAATAAAAAGGCATCCTGTAATTGCATTTGTACTATTTCAGAAATGGTTTTACCTCCGACCTTCACATAATTCGTGTCATTGCGCAACCGTGTACCTTTACAGTCGGGGCACCTGGTTTTACCACGATACCTGGAAAGCATTACACGGTATTGGATTTTATAGGTTTGCTCTTCTACATGCTTAAAGAATTCGTGAATGCCCCTAAAATAATTGTTGCCGTTCCAAAGCAATTCCTTTTCATCTTCACTTAGCTTATAATATGGTTTATGAACCGGAAAGTCGAATTTATAGGCAACGGCCAGTAATGCCTCCTTCCATTCACTCATTTTTTCGCCTTTCCAGCAGGCCACGCAGTCATCATACACCGACAGGCTTTTGTTAGGGATCACGAGGTCTTCATCAATGCCTATAATGCTGCCGAATCCTTCGCAAGTTTTACAGGCACCATATGGATTATTAAAGGTGAACATGTTCACACTGGGTTCTTCAAAGGTGATACCGTCCAATTCGAATTTGTTACTGAATGTAGCCGTTTTAGTTTTTTGGTTTTTTTCATATTCAACCAGGCAGGATCCTTCACCTTCATAAAAAGCCGTTTGAACGGAGTCAGCGATACGGGCAGGCAGGTCATGATCGTCTTTATCCAGCTTAATTCGGTCGATCACCAGGAAAGTTTCATCAGCTTTTGTTTTCGTGTCAATTTGCTGGATGACTTCTTCAATTTTAACAATGTCATTTTTAAAGATCATACGGCTAAAGCCTTGCTGTAAAAGAATGGTGAGTTGTTGTTCGAGGGTCCGGTTGCCGTTTAAAATTAGAGGTGCGTAGATGAGAGCAGTTGATTGGTCGGGTAATGTCTCAAAAAATTCCACCACATCGGTCACAGAGTGTCTTTTGACTTCATTTCCCGAGATGGGTGAATACGTGATGCCAATCCTTGCAAATAGTAGCTTAATATATTCATATACTTCGGTGGATGTTCCAACCGTAGAGCGGGGATTACGGGTTTTTACCTTTTGTTCAATGGCAATGGCTGGTGATATACCTTTTATCGCATCTACATCAGGTTTATCCATACGCCCAAGGAATTGCCGGGCATACGAACTCAGGCTTTCCACATAACGTCGTTGGCCATCAGCATACAAAGTGTCAAAGGCCAACGACGATTTTCCCGACCCTGATAAACCGGTGATCACGATCAGTTTATTACGGGGCAAAGCCACGCTCAGGTTCCTTAAATTGTTCACCCGGCTCTTAATTACGATAATATAATCTTTGGAACTAATTTGATGAATATCCGTATACATGCTGAAAACTGATTGGAGCACAAAATTAGAATAATATTTGCGTTTTTAGTTTTTATATATATATTTGCATGAAGCAATAGCTATTAATAACTAACCAATAGGAGGAAGATTATCGATTAAACATTTACCCTTTTTGTAAAATATTCACAAAATAGGTAACATGAGTTTAGAAACAACCGACGAGAAAGAACTGATCAGAAGCTATCTGAGCGGTAATCACTCCAGTCTCCAAATTCTTATTAAACGACATCAGAATCGTCTGTATTCGTATATTTTTCTTTTGGTAAAAGATAAGCAA
>JAZBOW010000174.1:0-5142 GCA_036351335.1 Bacteroidales bacterium
GATGACCTGATGCGGATGTTCGGCTCAGGACGGATTGCCGGAATCATGGACCGTCTTGGTTTGGATGAAGGCGAAGTGATCCAACATTCAATGATCACCAAATCCATCGAACGGGCACAGAAGAAAGTGGAGGAAAACAACTTCGGTATCAGGAAACGTTTGCTGGAATATGACGATGTGATGAACTCGCAAAGGGAAGTGATTTATAAGCGAAGAAGACATGCCCTCTTTGGAGAAAGGCTTTCTGTAGATATTTCAAACATGATTTACGATTTATGTGAGCAAACAGTAGCCGATTACCAGGAGGCACGTGATTTTGAAGGGTTTAAAATGGAATTGTACCGAACTCTGGCTATCGAAGCACCTGTCGATGAAAAGGAATTTGTTGCTATAAACACCGAAGATCTCACCGAAAGATTATTTGAAAATGTATATAAAAGTTATATCGTTAAACAAACCAAATTGGCGGAAGATACCCTGCCTGTAATTACAGATGTATTCGAGAACCAGTCCCAGTTTGAAAATATAGCGATCCCGTTTTCAGATGGTATAAAAAATATGCAGATCGTTGCAAATCTTAAGAAATCGGTTGAAACAAAAGGGAAAGAAGTTTGTCTCTCTTTTGAAAAAGGTGTCACACTTGCTCATATCGACGACTCGTGGAAAGAGCAGTTACGTGAGATGGACGACCTGAAGCAATCTGTGCAGAATGCGTCGTATGAACAAAAAGATCCGTTGCTGATCTATAAATTTGAATCTTTTGAGTTATTTAAGAAGATGATTCAGAAAATCAATAAGGATGTAGGATCATTTCTTATAAAAGGCGATATTTTCATCCCGAATAAAGAAGCTGTAAAAGAAGCCAAGAAACCACGTGGCCTTGACCGTTCTCAGATGAAGGAAGAAAGAGGCGATTTGTTATCGCAGGCATATAGTAATACGCAGGATCAGGCACGCGTTCAACCGGTAAAGGTGGAGAAAAAAGTGGGCAGGAATGATCCTTGTCCGTGCGGAAGTGGCAAAAAGTTCAAGCATTGCCACGGAAAAGGCGCTTAATCTTGTTATGCTACCATTTTATTCTTTTTTAATTTATTTCTTTACATAGCTATTTCAAAGTTAGGTTTTCGGTTTATATTTGTATGCAACAACCAAAAGACCGAAAACCTTGAAAAGACACGCAGTTTATTTTATTACGTTAAGTATTGCGCTGTGTTTCATTCTGCCCGTTAAATCAGTTTTATCTCAGGAAGATTCGCTGAATGTAAAACCGAAACGTCCAAAAGTGGGTCTTGTAATGAGTGGAGGAGGCGCCAAAGGGTGGGCCTATATCGGATTGCTAAAGGTCATGCAGGAAGTAGGGCTCGAAGTGGATTATATTGCGGGATCAAGTGCCGGCTCCATCGTGGGTGCTATGTATGCATTGGGCTATGATCCTGATACCATGTTGAAAATCATCAGAAAAGTAAATTGGGATGATTTGCTGACTGACCAGGTAGGCCGCCAATACATAAATTACGAGGAGAAGGAATTTGGCGACACCTACATCATGGCTTTTCCTATTCGAAACAAAAAACTGGGACTCAAGGCGTCTATGTACGAAGGCCAGGAAATTAACCTGATGCTGAACCGGGTATATTCTACCGGTTATAATGTGCAGGATTTTAGTAAACTACCTATACCTTTTTTATGTATCGGAACAGATTTAGTGAGTGGTGAAGCGGTGATCCTTGATAAGGGTTACCTGCCTATGGCCATTCGTTCCAGTATGTCCATCCCGGCATATTTTTCACCTACACTTTACGATGGAAAATATTTGATTGACGGGGGCGTTGTAAACAATTTCCCTGTAAAACCAGTCAAAGATATGGGTGTCGATTATATTATTGGCGCGGATGTGCAACAACAGAAAACCCTCGAGCAGCTAAACTCAATGACTTCTATCCTCGATCACATAATTGGATTTTACAGGGGAGGAGCTAATAAAATTGCACTCGACCTGACCGACCTGTACATTCATTTTGATATGTCGTATGGCATGATGGACTTTAAAAGCTACGATTCTATCATTGCAATTGGTGAAAGAGTAGCCCGGCAACATTATGATGAGCTAAAAAACCTGGCCGACTCCTTAAATGCTATCGAGTACAAACCCATGAATTCGTATAATGCCAAGCCACTCGACTCCATATATATTCACCGGGTGATTATTGAAGGAAACAAGCGGGTTGAAAGATCATACTTTAAAAATACATTCGGCGAATTTGAAAATTCCTGGATGAAATTTGATGACCTGGAGGATAAAATAAGACTCGCTTATGGTAGCCGGTTCTTTACCTATCTCTTCTATGAATTGAGAACGGATGACGGAAATACCAATTTGGTGCTGAACATTAAGGAAGCTGATGTTGGCTATTTATCAGTTGGGGCACATTTTGATACGGATTATTCTGTGAGCGTGTTGCTCAACGGTGCTTTCAGAAATGTAATTGGAAAAAGCTCCAAGATATTTACTGACCTGGTTGTAGGTCCCAATCCCCGGTTCAGGGGGCTGTATATTAAAGATAATGGTGCCAAACCAGGCTATGGAGGTAAAATAGAGATTTATTCATTCAGCTTTAACACCTATCAGGACCCCTCAAATATAAGTTCCGTTACGGAAAGATGGAACTTTACCAACTTCAAAGTATCTTTATTTGCTCAAACGATATTGAAAAACAGACATTGGTTCCGAATCGGGGGCTATTACGAGTATTTTCGTTTTAAATCCCGGCTTGAAAATGTCGCCGATTCAACCAGTGATTATAACAGCTATGCGAATTTCTATTTCTCTTTTAACTCTGATACACGAGATCGGTCATTTCTGGCAACAAAAGGTGTGCTTTCAGAGTTGAGACTGGTTTATGTAACACCCCTTTCAAACAATTGGGTGCAGAAAATATTTGAGCATTCTTTTGTATTCTGGCTTAAATATGATCAGAGCATTCCTCTTTCACGCAAACTGTCATTAAAACCCGGTTTTTTTCTGGGAGGTTCATTCCAGAAAAACTATCCCTATTCATCTGATAATGCTTCTTCGAGTTTAAAACTGCCACCAGCACAACATTGGTTTTATATGGGTGGACAAAGCCCGGTTAATTATGCAGGTGGTTTTCAGCCGTTTACAGGTGTTAACTTCGTGCAACGCTACGGAACTTACCAGGCGATTTTTCGTTTAAAACTGCAATATAATTTCTATCAAAAATTGTATGCAACAATTATGGCGGATGTGGGTGCTACCGAGTGGTATCTGGAAGATATTTTTAAAAAAGAGAACTGGGTGGCGGGATATGGTATAAAACTGAGCTATGATAGTTTTATTGGACCGGTGGAAGTAAGTATGATGGGTTCCAATATATATAAGGATGTCTCATTTTTTATTAATTTAGGCTACTGGTTCTGATCATGAATTAAAAGAATATAAATGAAGTATAAAAGAATTTTACTTAAGCTGAGCGGTGAAGCTTTAATGGGTAAGCAGGCATATGGTATTGATCCTGAGCAATTGGAGAAATATGCGAAGGAAATTATCAAGGTGGCTGAAGAGAATGTGCAGATAGCCATTGTAATTGGAGGTGGAAATATATTCAGAGGCATGCAGGGTGTAGCAAAAGGTTTTGATCGTATCCAAGGCGATTATATGGGTATGTTGGCAACTGTAATTAACTCGTTGGCATTACAGGCTGAACTGGAAAAACAAGGAGTCGAAACCAAGTTATTTTCGGGTGTGCTGGTGGAGCCGGTAACTGAAAAAATGAATGGTAAAAAGGCCATTGAATATTTAAAGCAGGGAAAAGTCGTGATTATTGCAGGAGGCACCGGAAACCCCGTTTTTACAACGGACTCGGCTTCAGCATTGCGCAGCATTGAAATAAAAGCAGATGCGTTGTTAAAAGGAACCCGCGTAGATGGGGTATATACAGCCGATCCGGAAAAAGATAAGTCGGCTAAAAAGTTTGATGAACTTGCTTTTGACGAAGCTTACAGCAGGGAATTGAAAATTATGGACATGACTGCTTTTACACTTTGTAAAGAAAATAATATTCCTGTTGTTGTATTTGATATGAACAAGCCTGGTAACTTATTTAAAGTGGTAAAAGGAGAAAAAACAGGAACATTAATACGTAATTAATTACATTTTTCTGATATTCGTACATTTGTACAACCAAAAGTTTTAGTTATGAATGATGATGCCATTTTATGTCTTGAAGAGGCAGAAGAAAATATGAAACACGCCATCGACCACCTCGAGCGTGAATTTCTAAAGATCAGGGCTGGAAAAGCGAATCCCAACATGCTAAACGGTGTCCGGGTTGATTTCTATGGTGTATCAACACCCATTGAGCAAACCTCAAATATCAACACGCCCGACCCACGCCAGATCGTGGTGCAGCCTTTTGATAAAAGTACGATCCACGAAATTGAGAAAGCTATTTTGAATGCCAATCTTGGTTTCAATCCTCAAAATGAAGGGGAGATCATCAGAATTAATGTGCCACCACTTACCGAAGAACGACGGATGGAGCTTGTTAAAAGAGCAAAAATTGCTGCTGAAGATACAAAAGTAGGTGTCAGAAACTCACGTCGGCAAGCCAATGAAGAAGCTAAAAAATTAGAAAAGGAAGGTATGCCTGAAGACGACACCAAACATCTGATGGATGAAATACAAAAGTTAACCGATGCTTTTACTGAAAAGATTGATAAGCTTGTAGTTGATAAAGAAAAGGATATACTTACGGTTTAAGCCATTAAAAAAAAACTAATCTTTAAGCTGATTCCGCTTCTTTTTACGTTTCAGCTTATGAACAATAAAATATGTTAGCCTGGCAATATTTGAAGTTGTCATTATCGACGCATAAGCACTTTTAGCAGTCTGCTGTAAAATATTTGGCAACGTAAATGTCTGGCTTAATTCATCCAGTGCTTCTCTAAGATTTTCTTCTTCCCGCTTCAAATCTTCCCTTGACTTTTTAATTTGAGCATTCAAACTTTCCATAGAGCTAAAAGAAGAAGTCATGTCTTGATCATCTTCTTCGCTAAATAAAATATTCCCCGTAATGGTTCTGATAGGGGTGAAAATTAATTGTTTCCTGAATATGTAAATGA
>JAZBOW010000175.1:0-8645 GCA_036351335.1 Bacteroidales bacterium
ACAGGGGACTTTTTATTCCTGTTTACTTGGCTTGCTTTCATTATGTCTATGAACTCTTTTTCCTATCCCTAAATCTTTTTACCTTAGAAACGGGCTGCAAAAGTAATACTCTTTTTTTTTCTGACAAAACATTTTTTGAAATAAATTCAAATATTTTTTTGTCCGTTTTACTAGCTCCTGTTTATCAGTTTATTAAGGAGTTTTTTTGAATAGAAAAAACTAATATTTTTTTATTTCAAGTATTTAAAGCTTTTACCGAGGTAGATTGCGGATTCACCTAATATCTCCTCAATCCTTAATAATTGATTGTATTTGGCAATTCTATCAGAACGGCTGGCAGAACCTGTTTTAATCAGGCCTGTATTAAGAGCTACTGCCAAATCAGCAATGGTTACATCTTCTGTTTCACCTGACCTATGACTAATGATGGAGGTATAACTATTACGCGTAGCTAAGTCAACCGCATTAATGGTTTCTGTCAATGTGCCTATCTGATTCACCTTGATTAAAATAGAATTAGCTACACCTTTATCGATACCATCTTGCAGGCGTTCGGTATTTGTCACAAATAAGTCGTCTCCTACGAGTTGTACCTTATCACCCATTTTATCGGTCATCAGCTTCCAGCCATCCCAGTCATCTTCGTCCATACCATCTTCAATGGAGATGATCGGATATTTATTTACCCAGTTGTTCCAGTAATCCACCATTTCAGACGGGGTTAATTTATCGCCTGTTGACTTTTTTAAATGGTACACTTTTTCATCTTTCAGGAAGTATTCAGATGATGCGGGATCGAGTGCCAGATATATATCTTCGCCGGGTTTGTAACCCGCTTTTTCAATGGCTTCCAAAATTACTTTAACCGCTTCTTCATTCGATTTCAAATTCGGCGCAAAGCCACCTTCGTCACCTACATTTGTTGAGTAACCTGCTTTCTTTAACACAGCTTTTAAATGGTGAAATACTTCAGCACCCATCTTAATGGCCTGACTGAAATTTTCAGCACCCACGGGCATGATCATAAATTCTTGAAAATCGATGCTGTTATCGGCATGAGAGCCTCCATTCAGTATGTTCATCATAGGAATCGGGAGCACCTTGGCATTTACCCCACCTATATAACGGAAGAGATATTGGTTGGTTTCTTGCGCGGCTGCATGCGCCACAGCTAAAGAAACACCGAGAATGGCATTCGCACCAAGATTGGCTTTGTTAGGTGTTCCATCAATTTCGATCATTCGTGTATCAATATCCACCTGGTCAGCTACAAAGTAACCTCTCAACTCTTCAGCCAGGACATTATTCACGTTTTGCACGGCATTCAAGACGCCTTTACCCATAAAGGCATTTTTATCACCATCTCTTAATTCTACAGCTTCGTGTACACCTGTAGAAGCACCTGATGGAACAGCTGCACGGCCTACGATACCTGTATCTGTATATACATCAACTTCAATAGTGGGATTTCCCCTGGAATCTAATATCTGCCTTGCATGTAAGTTTGCTATCTGGCTCATAATAACCTAGTTTTAAATTTATAAATGACCGGCGAAAGTATCAATTTTATTTGTCAATAACAAAAAAGGATGACGCTGTTTGCATCATCCTTTAATCATCTTTTTAAGATTGGAAGGATCTAAGGTTTATTAAGCCTTTTTATCTTCAGTATTGTCTTTTTTCTCTTCCTTTTCGGCTTCTTCCTTTTTAACTTCTGCAGTAGCTGGTTTTTCTTCGGCTTTCTCCTCCTTCACTTCTTCCACTTTAGCTTCAACTTCTTTTTTTGCCTCAACCGGTTTTTCTTCTACCTTTTCCTCTTTCTTAGCTTCAGTCTTTGTTTCTTCAGCATTGGCTTCTACCTTTTCTTCGGTTTTTTCTTCAGCTTCAACTTCTGCTTTTTCTTCCTTCACTTCTGTTTCCGGTGCTGTTGTCTGAGTAGTTGTACTCTTTTTTGAACCACGACGACGTCTGGTGGACTTTGTTTTTTGGGCTTCTTTATCGGTTAACAGTAATTCGTTGTAATCAACCAATTCAATCATGGCCATTTCAGCGTTATCACCTGACCGTGTCCCAAGTTTGATAATCCTTGTATAACCGCCAGGACGATCAGCCACTTTTGAGGAGACCTCACGAAACAATTCCGTTACAGCAAATTTATCCTGCAAATAGCTAAACACTACCCTACGTGAATGTGTGGTATCTTCTTTCGATTTGGTAATTAATGGCTCCACATATGACCTTAGAGCTTTAGCCTTGGCCAATGTGGTTGTAATACGTTTATGTAATATCAGGGAAGATGCCATATTTGAAAACATCGCTTTTCTACTTGAACTTGTTCTTCCCAGATGATTAAAGCTTTTTCTGTGTCTCATCTCTCTTAATCCTTATCTAATTTAAACTTAGCTGTATTCATGCCGAATTCCAAACCTTTTGTTTCAACCAATTGGTCTAACTCAGCTAACGACTTTTTACCAAAATTTCTGAATTTAAGTAAGTCATTTCTATTGTATGCCACCAGTTCGCCTAGTGTCTCAACGTCTGCTGCTTTTAAGCAATTCAAAGCTCTTACTGACAGATCCAGATCGACCAATTTAGTTTTCAGGAGTTGACGGATGTGAAGTGTGTTTTCGTCAAACTCTTCAGTGACTGATCTTTCTTCGGTTTCGAGGGTTATTTTCTCATCGGAGAAGAGCATAAAATGATGAATTAATATTTTTGCTGCTTCCTGAAGTGCATCTTTTGGATGAATTGATCCATCAGTTTGCAAATCGACAACCAGTTTTTCGTAGTCAGTTTTTTGTTCAACCCTGTAATCCTCAATAAAATATTTCACATTTATTATAGGCGTATGAATTGAATCAATTGCTATTGTTCCCACCAATGCGTTTGGATCTTTGTTTTCTTCAGCAGGAACATAGCCTCTACCTTTTTTAATGGTAAGTTCAATACTTAATTTAACAGAAGGATCCAGATTACAAATTACCTCGTCCGGGTTCAGTACTTGGAACACTGAAAGAAATTTATTTATGTCGCCGGCTTTAAACGTATCTTGATCACCGATCACAATATTTACTTTCTCACTGTCTTCGTTTTGAATTTGTTGTTTGAACCTGACCTTTTTAAGATTTAAAACGATCTCCGTTACATCTTCAACAACACCTTCAATCGTAGAAAACTCATGAACTACTCCGTCAATTCTGATATTTGTAATGGCAAATCCTTCTAATGAAGAAAGCAGAATTCTTCTGAGGGCATTGCCAATGGTCATACCAAAACCTGGTTCCAGCGGGCGAAATTCAAAGATGCCATGAAAATCACTGGCTTCATTCATTATAACCTTATCGGGCTTTTGAAATGCTAAAATTGCCATAATATTATTTAACTTATAATGTATATTTCAATTAACTATTATTTCGAATACAACTCGACGATGAGTTGTTCTTTAATGTTCTCTGGAATTTCTTCGCGAGGTGGATAGTTCAGAAATTTACCTTGCATTTTCTCTTCATCCCATTCGAGCCATGAAAATGTTTTTCTACTTGAGCTCAATGAATCATTTATTGCAAGCAAACTTTTTGATTTTTCACGCACTCCCACAATATCCCCTTCTTTAACACTATAAGACGGGATGTTTACAACTTCACCATTCACCGTGATGTGACGATGCGATACAAACTGACGGGCTGCTGACCTGGTAGGTGCAATGCCGAACCTGAATACAACATTATCCAAACGTGCTTCAATCAATTTCAATAGGTTTTCACCTGTAATACCTTTTTTCCTGGATGCTTGCTCGAATACATTACGGAATTGTCTTTCGAGCATTCCATAGGTGTATTTGGCTTTCTGCTTCTCCTGCAACTGAATTCCGTATTCCGATTGCTTTCTTCTTCTTTTATTTGCGCCATGTTGCCCAGGAGGAAAGTTTTTCTTCTCTAAATATTTATCGGGTCCATAAATTGGATCACTAAATTTCCTTGCAATTTTCGATTTTGGGCCAATATATCTTGCCATATCTTTATAGTTTCCTATTAACTAATATTGTAATTATTATACTCTTCTTCTTTTTGGAGGACGACATCCGTTGTGCGGCATTGGCGTTACATCAACAATTTCCAACACTTCAATTCCTGAAGAATGAATTGTTCTGATGGCTGATTCCCTGCCAGCGCCAGGTCCTTTAACAAATACTTTTACTTTGCGCAAGCCCATATCGTAAGCTGCTTTTGAACAATCTTCAGCAGCCATCTGTGCAGCATACGGTGTATTCTTTTTTGATCCTCTAAATCCCATCTTACCAGATGAAGCCCATGAGATGACTTCTCCGGCATCATTAGTGAGCGAAATTATGATATTATTGAAAGAAGCTTTGATATATGCTCTTCCAATGGGGTCAATTTTAACGACCCTCTTCTTTGAACTTCTGGTTCTTTTTGCCATAGTCTAAATTCTATTTCTTTAATTAAGAATGATCTGTTATTTAACAGCTTTCTTCTTATTAGCAACAGTTTTCTTACGTCCTTTTCTTGTACGTGCATTGTTTTTAGTATGCTGTCCTCGAACAGGCAAACCAATACGATGCCTGATACCCCTGTATGTACCAATATCCATTAAACGTTTGATGTTCATTTGTGTATCGGAACGCAACTCACCTTCTACCTTATAATTGTCGCCAATCACGGTACGGATGTTGTTTTGCTCGTCGTCATTCCAGTCCTGCACTTTCTTATCCCAGTCAATACCGGCTTCTGTAAGAATTTTTTGTGCAGTACTTCTTCCGATTCCGTATACATAAGTCAAAGCAATTTCGCCTCTTTTGTTATTAGGAATATCTACTCCAGCTATTCTAGCCATAATTATATTTTTTAATATTACTTATAATCAAGAATTATCCCTGACGTTGTTTGAACTTAGGATTTTTCTTATTAATGATGTACAATCTACCTTTACGACGTACCAATTTGTCTTCAGGTGTTCTTTTTTTTATTGCTGCTCTTATTTTCATTTCTTCAAATTATTTATATCTGAATGTTATTCTGCCTTTTGTTAAATCGTAAGGAGACATCTCAAGCTTAACGCGGTCGCCAGGCAGTATCTTAATGTAATGCATTCTCATTTTACCTGAAATGTGCGCTGTGATGATATGCCCATTCTCAAGCTCTACGCGAAACATAGCGTTTCCTAAAGATTCGATTACTGTACCGTCCTGTTCTATTGACTGTTGTTTTGCCATTCTCAGTCTACTTATTATTTAATACTTCTTCAATATATTCAAATGTTGACAATATGTCTGCTTTATCGTTTCTTACAGCTACGTCATGTTCAAAATGCGCTGAAGGTTTGCCATCAGCTGTTCTGATGGTCCAACCATCATTATCCTGTGTTACTTCTTTCACGCCCAGGTTTACCATCGGTTCGATTGCAAGGCACATGCCTTTTTTTAACTTTATCCCCGAACCTCTTTTTCCGTAGTTAGGTATTTCCGGCTTTTCGTGAAGATTTCTTCCCACACCATGACCTACCAAATCTCTTACTACCGAATAACCAAAACTTTCCACGTGCTTTTGAACCGTGTATCCGATATCGCCAATTCTTTTTCCGGTGATGGCCTGTTCAATAGCCAGGTAAAGTGATTCTTTGGTTCTTTTTAAAAGCTCCAGAATTTCAGCATCTACATTTCCAACTGCAAATGTATATGCAGAATCACCATAAAATCCATTCATCAGGGTGCCACAGTCGATGGATACAATATCACCATCTATTAACTCTTTCTCTCCCGGTATGCCGTGCACCACTTCGTCATTTACTGAAATACAAAGTGAGCCAGGAAAACCTCCGTACCCTTTAAAGCCCGGAACCGCCCCATGATCAAGTATAAATTCCTCTGCTATCTTATCCAGATAACTGGTTTTTACACCCGGACCAATATGCTTAGCAACTTCGGCTAAAGTTTTTCCAACAAGTAAAGAACTCTGTCTTTGAACTTCTATTTCTTCGTCTGTTTTTAATTGTATCATACGAAAGAACAGAAATTTACATTCCGAAAGATGATCTACCTTTGATACGACCGGATTTTGTTAATCCATCATAATGCCTCATCAGCAGGTAACTTTCAATCTGTTGTAAAGTGTCAAGCACCACGCCTACCAAAATCAAGAGGGATGTACCTCCGTAAAACTGGGCAAACCCGCTGTTTACACCAGCGATCATCGCGAATGCCGGCATAATTGCGATAATACCCAGGAATATAGATCCGGGGAGTGTGATTCTTGAAAGTATATTGTCTAAATATTCGGCTGTTTTCTTGCCAGGTTTTACCCCCGGAATAAAACCTCCATTTTTCTTCAAGTCATCAGCCATCTGATTTGGATTGATCGTAATAGCTGTATAAAAATATGTGAACAGGATAATCATGATAAAGAATGTCATGTTATACCAGAATCCTGTATAATCAGCAAATGCCGAAGCAAATCCTGATAAACTTTCTGAGTTTGCAAAGCCAACCAATGTAATAGGCAGGAACATAATGGCTTGCGCGAAAATAATCGGCATTACACCTGCTGAATTCACTTTCAGTGGCAAATACTGGCGCACGCCACCATACTGTTTGTTACCAACTATTCTTTTAGCATACTGAACAGGGACCCTTCTTGTACCCTGTACCAGCAATATTGTAAAGAGAATAACTAAGATCAGGATGGCAATTTCCACAAGAAAATATACAAGTCCACCTCCTGCTGCTTCCATTTTTGAAGCAAACTCTTGAACCAGCGATACAGGCAATCTCGCAATAATACCGATCATAATGATCAGTGAGATACCGTTTCCAATGCCTTTATCTGTAATTTTTTCACCAAGCCACATCACAAACAGGGTTCCTGAAATCAGAATGATGGTTGAGGATATCCAGAAATAAACTGGTGGTGCCGTTACAGCAGCACTAAAGGGCGTAATCGCTTCGGCGGGCAATTGTGATACTACGTTTGCAATATATGCCGGTGATTGAAGGGCTACAATAATTACCGTTAGGTACCTGGTTATCTGATTAATTTTCCTTCTTCCGCTTTCTCCTTCTCGTTGCAACCTTTGGAAATAAGGAATGGCCATACCCAGCAACTGAATTACAATTGATGCTGAAATATAGGGCATGATGCCTAATGCGAAAATCGAGGCGTTTGAGAATGCACCACCTGAAAACATATTAAGCAGACCCATCAAACCAGAACTACCCTGCTGCTGTAAGTTTGACAACATACCGGGGTCGATACCGGGCAGTACAATATACGATCCTAATCGATAGATCAGAATGATACCCAGTGTATAAAGGATTCGATTTCTGAGCTCCTCTATCTTATATATATTCCTTATGGTTTCGATCAACTTCTTCATTCAATCTATATTTTTATGGCTGTTCCGCCTTGTGCTTCAATTGCTTCCTTTGCTGACTTTGAAAAAGCATGTGCTGTTACTTCCAATTTTGCTTTCAGCTCACCATCACCTAAAATTTTAATCAGGTCATTTTTTCCGGCCAGTCTATTTTCAATTAGTATTTCGTGATTGATGGCTTTCACTTTTTTATCGTCCACTAATTTCTGGAGCACTCCAATATTGATACCCTTGTATTCAACACGGTTTATGTTTTTAAAACCAAACTTGGGCACGCGACGGTATAAAGGCATCTGACCACCTTCAAAACCAATTTTACGTTTATAACCAGACCTTGACTGTGCACCTTTATGTCCTTTTGTAGATGTACCACCACGTCCGGATCCT
The DNA here is from genome assembly GCA_036351335.1 of Bacteroidales bacterium. GTDB lineage: Bacteria > Bacteroidota > Bacteroidia > Bacteroidales > F082 > UBA4459. The sequence goes on from JAZBOW010000175.1 coordinate 7,774, forward strand.
TCTCCTCGTCCAATTCTTTTTTTGTTCTTTACCGAACCATCCGCTGGTTTTAGATTATTTAAATCCATTTCTTCAATTATTTAATTTCTTCGATCTTCAATAAATGTTTTACCTTATCGATCATGCCCAATACCTGAGGAGTTGCCTCGTGGTCGATGGGCCGATTGAGCTTTTTAATACCAAGTGCTTCAAGCGTCAGTTTTTGACGGTTTGGCCTGTTAATTGCACTTCTTATTTGCGTTATTCTGACTTTCTTCATTTTTCTAAGCTGTTATCCATTAAATACAGTGTCTAACTCAACTCCACGCACTTGTGCTACTGTAAAAGGATCGCGCATTAGCGACAAGGCATTGATGGTAGCTTTCACAACCGAGTGAGGGTTTGATGAACCTTTTGACTTAGCCAGTACATCTCTAACGCCCACACTTTCAAGGACTGCTCGCATAGCTCCACCAGCAATTACTCCGGTTCCAGGTGCAGCAGGTTGAATGTATACTCTAGCACCACTATACTTTCCTATTTGTTCATGTGGCAAAGTCCCTTTCAAGACGGGTACCTTAATCAGGTGTTTTTTGGCATCATCGATTCCTTTAGCAATAGCAGAAGTAACCTCTTTTGCTTTACCAAGACCATAGCCTACCACTCCATTTTCGTTACCAACTACCACGATAGCTGAAAAGCTGAATGTACGGCCCCCTTTTGTAACTTTCGTTACCCTTTGTATACTGACCAGCCTGTCTTTAAATTCGATTTCGCTGGATTTTACACGTTTTACGTTTGCGTCTGACATATTCATTAAAATTTTAGTCCACCTTCTCTGGCAGCATCACCGAGTGATTTTACCCTGCCGTGATATAAATAACCATTTCTAT
>JAZBOW010000176.1:0-8283 GCA_036351335.1 Bacteroidales bacterium
AACTATAAAAGGTCATATTGTTGATCTCATCATTGGTGGCAAATGCAAAGGCCTGTGCCCTGATTTCCATACCAATGGCTGCCCCGTCAGTTTCCGTGTGGATATTTCCTTTATCATTGAATACCCACCATAATGTCTGGTCACCTTTGATTACCTGGTCTGCCAATATACTTCCATCAATAGTTCCCTGAAACTCTTCTTCCATAGTTGGTATATCGGTATGGCAGAGTTCGTTTTCTATATCATAATAGGGATAATCACCGGCAAATGGGTCATATTCTCCGTCACCATCATTATCGTAAAATGGTGCCAGGTAATAACTTTGATTTTTTGATACATCACCATGCGCTGGCCATTCCATAATGGATGCAGGAATGCTGTATTCTTCCGAAGGGACAAAGAAACCCGAATTCGGATCGGTATTCGATAAAAATTCATCCACTTCTGCCCTTGTGATTTTCGCAAACCTGTCGTATTGCGCACAGGTGGCCTCATCAATTGCGGCGGTACCATCAACTGTTAATGGCCCGGTCCAGTAATCGATACCAATTTGTCTGTATCGTTGAGCAGCAAGTTTTAACTGGTTGTTAATGTCCAGTCCGCCAATCCAAAGTGCTCCTGAGAACATAGAGGTGGCTGATCCAGCCTTTGGCACATAGTACTTAGCCCCGGTTCCGCCCGGTAAATCCCACCACATATCGCCTCCGGTATTGATCCTTGCCCTTACATTGTTAATGTCGAGCCAATCGTAAGCAGAGGCCGGTGCACAACCCGCGGCTGTTTCTTTTAACCCGGAACTTTGCTTTTTACCTTTTTCATATCTGTATTCTTCAGCAAATACCTGGCTGTTGATAAAAGCCAGTATAAAAAGAATCACTAAAGTTCGAGAAATATTATTCATGATATATATTTTTTCTTGTCTTAATTACTTCTTTTAAAAATTGAACATTAAACCAAAACGGATTTGCCGGGGTGTGCTGTAATTGCCCGGGTTGTTCACATATACGCTATATAAATCCCTGAATGACTGGGGATCCAGCTGGTTATTTATTTGACGCTGCCATTCAGGTGCTGCTAAATAACCATCATCATCCGCATTACCCGTGTAAGGATATACGTTCACCACATTTTTGGTATTGAGCACATTCAAAATCTGGAAATACACATTTAAATATGCTTGCTTGCCCTCTTTTCCTTCTTTGGGCTTCCTTAAATTGAAATAGATATCTTTATCCACCCTTAAATCAAATCTGAACTGCCAGGGCAACCTGGAACCACTGTACGTACCTTTCAACAGGTTTGTACCAGGTGAAATAGGCGAAGATACATTACGCGATGCAGTATAAGGTGTACCTGATCCACCAATTAAAGTAAAGTTGAAGCCTGTATTGCTTAACCAGTCGATAGGTGCTTTACCATTTTTTCGGCTTGTTCTTGGGCCATTGTACTCTTTACCTGACGACCAGCGGTAATCCATTACTATATTGAACTGATGCCTTCTGTCCCATGGCATCGGGAATGTGGATCTCAGGTTTGGCAATCCTGCCGCAATAAGTGAAGCTGCAGTAGTTGTTGAGGCTCCGGTAGCATCGGCAAATTGCAATGTATAAGCAGCGCGTAACCGTAAATTTTTAGTTCGCCGCAGATCATATTCAGCAGTAATTCCATTTACTGTTCCAAAGTCAATATTATTGTATGATGTATAATCTTTTGGATAGGCTCCATTGAAACGATATGTCTGGAGCATATTACGCATTTCGCGGTAGAAAGCCGTAAATGTAATAGATGACGATCCCGTTAACCTCTGTGTAAAACCTAATTCATAATCTATTGTTTTGGTAGGCTCAAGGTTCGGATTGTTGATTTGGTCACCCGTAAAATTAAAGTAATACCATGTAGCAGGACTTGTATAACTGTTGCTGGTAGGACGCTGTGTTAACACATCGTAATGTGCAAAAAACAATGCCTCATCCGAAATTGGGAAGGAGAATGATATCCTTGGCATCACGTTGATCTGCGGATCATAATCTTTGAATGATTCAATACTTACCCTGTCCTGATCAGGATCAACCAAAGCCGGTGAAATACCGGAACCCACATCAAGCAATGAAGGGTCTTGGATTTCAATTCCTTCAGCATTATACCAGGTATACTCATTACGGTAACCCACTACTTCTGTCGGATTATCTACCTGATCCACATAGATCACATAGTCATCTCCGATATTATCAGGAGTTGCAAAGTTAAATGGTAAAGCGTCCTTTTCAGAAACCGTATACCTTGGATATAGTACAAATGGGTCTACCAATACCTGCTGGTTGGCATCATATCGGTCAACCCTTACCCCAATATTAAATATGAGGTCTTTAAAAGCAAACTGATCCTGGATATACCCGGCCATATAGATAGGCCTGAATGCGCCTATAGGCCTGGTGTTCATGCCATTTTCATCTGTTTCTGTAAAGAAATCAGAAAAAGCTGGTTGTTCAGTTAACCTGTTTCCGGTATAATCAAAACCTGAATAATTGATGTATGACGAACCATTATTCCACAATTCATCTGGAGAGAAAAGAGCCACACCAAGTGCTCCCGGATCGATTGTAGCCGTATGCATTAGACCATTTTCATCATAATACTCAATGGTACTGTTAGCGATATCATATGAATCGGTTACAATATAATCCAATCCATCAACCGGCAACCCCATAGCAATTCTAAGATTTTTATCAAAAATCATTTGGGAGTTCGCATCGTATCTTCTTGGATAAATAATCGTATCTACATGGCCGTCATAGCTAATCACTTCTGGATTATCAAGATCCAATTCCTCAATATGAAAATTCGCTAATCCGCGCATCAGGCTCCAAAGCCCAGTTGGCCCGTAATTAACAAAGCTGTTAATGCGCTGTTCATACTGAAAACCAAGTTTGAGGGCATGGTTTTTAATATCGAGTGAAGCATCTACCCTTATATTATACTGGTCATTATTAAACTTTCCGTAACCTGATTGGTTGGTGCCCGGCGATTGGTATAAACCGTAAATGGCCTGTGGGGTGCTTCCGTTAACCAAACCACCGCCCAGCATGATCTGGTCTAGATTCTCATAATGTCCTTCTGGATTTCCGCCATAAACAGTATAATAATTATTGGTATATTCGGCTACCAATGGATTTGTATTTCTTGGATCCCAGGTAACCAACGTGTCATAATTCCATGAGTTTAATAGCCAAACATCATTGTAGTACACACCGTTTACAGTATCACTTCCCAACTCGTATGTGGGGGTTTTATAGGTTGTGAATTTTCCAATATAGCCATATTCGAAAATATTATCCCAGTGGTTGGGGTCGCCAAATTCTCCTTTGTCTTTTGTGTAGTCAAATTGAATGGCATAGAAAAAGTTTTTAAACGCTGATGTGCTTTCGGATGAGCCCGGAAAGCGTTGGCTAAACTTGACATAACCCCTATAATTGGTATTGTTCTGTACGGTATTTTTATCATAATTTGCCATTGTGGCACTATAACTATAGAGATTTCTATGGTTGTAGAAATAGCTACCTCCAATGGTTAAATTAATGGTTTCTGTAGTTCTGATATTGATGTTTCCAATAAAGTTGTAACTCTGTCTTGAGGTATTAGGTGAAGCTTTCACATTTCTTAAATCGTCAGCCCTTAAAAATTCACCGTTTAAATAGGTTCCTGATCCTGTTCCAGAAGGCCTGAGCGGGTTTTGTTCAATGCTTCTTAGGGCATCTTCCGTGGTAGTTCCATAACCAATGGGCGATGGGTTTCCGTCTTCCTGGATATCAATATCACCAGCAATAAAGAAACCAAGTAATGAAGTATTGTTTTTATTATTCCCTTTAATTAATGGCCCCATTAAGTTAAAACCAACACGGTTATATCCGAACGGATCAAGGAATTGTGAAGTTTCCAGCTCAATTCCGGCACCAAATTGACGGGCAGGCCCTTTTGTGGTTACATTAATAATACCCGATGTTGCATCACCATAACGGGCAGGAACACCACCCAGAATAACGTCCACCTGCTCAATAGCAGACTGTGGTACACTTGAAGTACCAATAACGCGTATTCCGTCGATAAAAGTAGCTGTGGCATCTGAACGCGCACCACGTACACTTCCTCTTTCACCATCCTGCGAGAATACACCACCCACAGTTGTAGCTACCGCATTCGCATTTCTTTGTGGCATCTTTGCAATTTCTTCGGCTGTTACAGTAGCACCACTTGCTGTTTGGTCTTTATCAATCAATGGCACTTTATAATCGACTATTTCAACGGTTTCAAGTGTTTCCGCGGTTGGCTCCAGTTCGATGTCTAAGAATCGAATTCTGTCAGCTCCCAAAGTAACTCCCTGGATTAATTTCGTTTTATACCCAACAAAAGTCGCTTTAACATCAACTTTCCCAGGAGGTAAGGGCTTAATTGAATAATTACCATCAAAGTCGGATGACGTACCTCCCACTTGTGAACCTTTATTTTCAACTACAATGTTGGCAAAAGGAATGGGTTCTTTGGTATCCTGATCAATCACTGTTCCTTGCAACGCAGCTTGCTGTGCGTAAAGCATCACACCGGTAAATAGAATCAAACCAATGGTGAGGAGTAAATTTCTTATCATACCTGCAATTTTATGTTCATTGAATTCCTGCTCTTTAAAAGAGTCGGTAAATTTAACAAATAATTAGATTACCTTTTAACATTTATTAACATCAATTTTTCTATCAAAAATATCTGGGTTTTAATATTTCTGAATAGATCACTGCTTTTCTTAAATCAAATTGTGGTTTACCTTTTTTTCTTCGGCTTGGCTTTATTTGCTGGTCAGATATAGACTTTGCGAAAGATTCCTTTTCGGACAAGACATCTTCAGCCTCTTCATAGTTGCGTTCCTCGTAATAATCGTCGTACGAGAATTTTTTTTCTTCAAAAACATTTTCATCCACTTCAATAGTTTCCAGGGCAGGTGAGATGACATCATCATGCGTTTCTTCAAACTGTTGATTTTTTTCGGTGAATTCATCGAGCAGTGATTCGAAAAAGCTCTTTTTCTTTTCGGTAGTTGGTTGTGAGGCGGATTTTTGTTTTCTTTTTTTTTGTCCCTGATAAATTGAAAAAGCGATCCATACAATACCTATGAGGATATAAAAAAAATCTTCGAATGATCCTTTTAAGAGCATGCTTTATTCAATTGAAAGTGGTTTAAAAGTTTAAAAGTAGAAATTATATACATATGAAAGGCTTTGCTTTAACAAAGAAGTTTCAATCGCAAAAAATATTGCCGGCTTCAAATCATTAACTTGCTGAAAACATGCTGTATAAAATAATTTTGAATGAATTTAAATTACGTATACAAATCACCACGTAACCGGAAATAAAATTTTTAAAAAGATTTGGAGATTAAAAATAATATTTATCTTTGCAGCCACTTTTAAAAAAAGGACACTCCTCCTTAGCTCAGTTGGTTAGAGCATCTGACTGTTAATCAGAGGGTCCTTGGTTCGAGTCCAAGAGGAGGAGCAAAAAATGTTTATACAAAATTTTCGGATTGATAAACCACTTGCATCATCCATTGTGAGTGGTTTTTTTAATTTTACCTCCTATCCAATTTTTACTGACGGTTCAGATCTCTGGATATAAAATAATTCCCAAATCCCTTATTTCAGAGTCTTTTATTGTGCATTATGTCTTTTCCCAGGTAACAATTTTTTATTCTGGCATAGTCTGTGCATAAATTAAAGTGATTTCAAAGCGAAATCGTTTGATCGCTAGCCTTTATGAAAAAGACTCGACAAACATTTATGAATCACTAAATAGATAGTATCATGAAAAATCTACAAAAAACTAAAATAATCAGTTTACTCATCGTATTCTTTTTTGGAATATTTGGGCTTATGGCACAAGATATTACAACTGTTAAAGCGATGAGCAATGATATCAGCAATAATTTAGATTTAGAAGCTGTTGCCTCTATTTTTGGTGATGCCAATGATTTAGAGGATTTTGAAAAACGATTGAATGATCCTGATTTACAAATATCTAATTTAGATCTTAACCTGGATGGTTATGTAGATTACCTGCGTGTAGTAGAAGTTTCAGAAGGCAACACCCATTTAATTGCTATTCAAGCTGTACTTGGTGACGATTTATTTCAAGATGTAGCGACCATTGAAGTAGAAAGAGATCGTAATGGAAAAACATATGTTCAAGTAGTTGGAGATGTATATATGTATGGTCCCAATTATATCATCGAACCTGTGTATGTGCGTATTCCAGTATTTTTGAGCTTCTTCTGGCGACCTTATTACAGACCTTATTGTTCGCCTTATTATTGGGGATATTACCCTGGCTATTTCAGCTACTGGCGCCCGCATCACACACACATATACAAAAGGCATGTACATGTTCACGTAAACGTACATCATGTTTATCACCACGTATCCTATCGCAGAAGTCATGTCGCTTCACAATTACATAATACACATAGAAGAAATGACTTTGGTAAAAAATACCCCAGTAAATCATACGTGATGCGCAGTAGAAGTACTCAAAATAATTCTACTCTATCCTCACGAGGTTCGACAAAAAAAGAAGTAAAGGCTGTTGAGAGAAGTAAGGCTGAAAAGTATACACCCAGGATTGAGAACAGTAAATTACACGCTCAAAGAAGCACAAGTTTATCTAAAAAAGATGAAATCAGCAGATCAAACCCAAAAACCAAGGTTGCTCAAAACAGAAAAGCAACTTCCGATGTCTACAGAAGCAGTAAAACGGTGAACAATAAAGGTGAAAACTATACTGAAAGGATCAATCAAAAAGAAGTAAAATCTGGAGCGAATAATATAAGAACCAGCAATAAAGGTTTAGCCTCTAACTCTAAGAAACCAGTCTATACTAAAAATTCATCTGAAAGAAAAAATGTAGTTTCAAAGTCTAGAAGTTACCAGCCTGCTAAGCCAAAAGCAAACAGCACAAAACAAGGTTCATTTAGCAGTAATTCAAACAGTTCAAAAAGCTACCAATCAAAAAGCAGAAATGCAAAATCAAATCAGAGATCTTATGCAAGTACTTCTGGCAGCAAACAACAAACTGCTTCTAAGAATTATTCAAGTCCAGGAAATAAAAGTAATGGAAGCAAGACAAGGAGTAAATGATTTGATGATTTAATCGATATAAAAAAGCAGGGTGCACCCTGCTTTTTCTAATATCTCCTTAAATAGTCTTTTCAGCTATTGCTAATTCATGAAAGGCTTCAAATTAACGTGAAAACATTTAGATGTTTTGTAATCAAGGGGAGAAGAAGCCATTCAATATTGAGTGGCTTTCGTATTTTTGCAAATTCTTTTTGAAAAAACGCACTTTTTTATGACTAAGATCACATCCCCTTGTATGAAAATATGTTTCCGCGATTCGCAGGATGTTTGCTTCGGTTGCAGGCGAACCGGAGAAGAAATCGGAAACTGGTCAAAATACACCGACGAAGAAAGGAAGGCCATTCTTGAAAAAATCAACCATAGGACGAACGTCGCTGGTGAAATGCCTCCTGGCAATTTTCTGCGATAGGAATCTGAAAAGGTATTTGAAACTATTGGTTTTAATCACCCGCCATCATTCTGCCTTCAATATTTTTACGCTTTGATTACCTAATCTCAAAAGATAAAAACTTGTTGGCAAACCATGCAGGTCTATTCGTTGATTTTCTGAATTTATAACACCCTTAAGTAATAACTTGCCTTGTGCTGATCGTATTTCATATTCTTTCGGGCTTAGAAAATTATTTTCAATAACAATGTATGATCTTGCCGGATTTGGATAAACCCTCAATTTGATATCCTTGGTATTTGTCGTCTCAATTCCTGTAACACCCATTAGACCATTTATATCAAATCTCGAAAAGAAGTTCCATATTTCTGCTGAAGCATCAATATCATAGTTGGTTCCTGCTCCTCCAAAATCGCTTCCGGGCCATGTATGTTCGCCTCCGATTATTCTAAAATGTTCCACATTCACTTCGTTATCACCACCTGAATACACTATGTGTTCCACTGTACTTCCGTCAGTCGGGTCAATATCGGGCAATGAAGTTATTGATGGAAGTGCATTGCAATAATTATAATCCACCCAATATTGTAAAACATCTTCAACTGACAATGTCCAAATGGCGCCATTATAAGGAACCACGCCGTCTGCCGTACCATGAAATTGTAATATGGGCGTTGGGTGAGAAGGATTGCTATTGTTATATGTTTCTGGGGTCATAGA
>JAZBOW010000177.1:0-12229 GCA_036351335.1 Bacteroidales bacterium
ACGTACATTAAAATGGCTCTGGATACGCATGATGATATCAATGGCATCTACTGAATCCAATCCGAATGCATTACCCGGTGCAAAAAGCGGGGCACTGTCATCAATTTTATCAGGTTCAATATTCTTTATATTGAGGGCTTTGATTATCAACTCTTTCACTTCTTGTTTTATTTGTTTTATATCTTTCACTGCCACCTTCGCAATTTTAATTTATTTAACCATTTTGTAAAGCTCTGTAAAAAACACTTGTTCCTGGTCAGCCATGGCGTTTATCATCTGGCTGAGTTCGTTCAGGCGTTCCACTCCAAGGTCTCTGTTCTTGCCTATTTTAGCCGCAAAATAAGAAATATTTCTCCAATCGTCGCCAATGGCCATCATCTTTTTTGACATGTCGTCTAACTGGCTAAAATTGAGCTGTTGGGACGCCTGTTGCAGAAATGTGGCATACAAAAACCGGAATCCGGCACCACCTGTCCCCTGGTCTTCAAGGAAAACATTTATTTTCATGATCTCATGCGAGAGATGATCGATATCCCTCGCCAGTTCGGGCCATGTTTTTACCTTCCTCGCAAATTTCCTGATCCCTTTCACACCAATAAAAGGCACCGGTAACCTGGTCATATTGTAGGCTGCTTTTTTAATCCCTTTGATGATGGCTTTTTCAAAATCAATGTTCTCCGGAATGTGGGTCGGATAAAATAAAAATCCTTTGGGAGCCATATACCCACCCACAAATCGGGCCTTGTTCAAAGTGGCAATGTCTAATTCCGCAACTGTCCGATGATAACTGTCGCTCACCAGGTAATTTTCTTCATTTCGTCCCACGATATTCACAAAATGCACGTTCATATGGGTACGCACGTACTCGGGTAAAAATTTCATATAGTAGAAATCAACCTGGGTGGCTACCGGTCGGCCTTCATCTATTAAGCTGTTGAGTTCATCAATGCCCTGCTGCGGTTTTCTGAAGTCTTTTGTATAAAACTTAACCCCCAGCCGTTTGGCAATATTTTTTCTTATAGAACCCGGTTTATTTCGGACAATAAACATGGGAAAAGGAAAATTGGAAGATTCAAAGTAACCGAAAAAGATACCACTGGCGATCCCAAAAACCATGGGCTCCGTAATTTCAAGGCCATTATGATTCAATATGGCTGTAACGGTTCCCGATTCACAATGGGCCGCCATTTTATGTTTAAATTCAATCTCCTTCATCCTTTCAATAAACTTCTTATCGGTTTAATTTCTCTTTTTTTTTCTTTTGCCTGAATATGCTTGTGCTAATTGTTGTAATCAGTCTTCCTGTTCTTTCTTTGCCAACCAAAAATGTGTTAAAGTATGAACGGGTATATCAAAAACATCGGCATACTTTTTTAACATAACGAGATTCATTTTCTCAAACACGTCCATTTTGAAATGTTTTTTAAGCTTTCTCCTTGAGATGCCCACCCTGGATGCCAGATCACTCTCGCCCATTTCAAGCATGATCATAAAGTAATAAACCGGACTGATCTCATTGTTACCCAGTTGTTGTTTCAAATCTTTATCCCACTTTTTTTTCTTATCTAAATAATCATCAAGATAATGATGCGACAAATAAGATGCTGATTCTGTGCGCCCATACGAACCATCTTCTTTTTCAACATACAAAATCAAGGGATGCAGATCGAACTTTATTTTCGCTTCTTTTTCTTTCATTATTACAGGCAAATATGGCGCCCAAAGTTATTAATTTTAATGAATAGTCCACTTCGGTTATTGGCCCGTGTTGTTATTTTCCTCATTTTTGTTTGCAGCAAAAAGATGAAAATATTACTTATAAATCCACCCCGGTCGCCGGAAAACAAAATACTCGAATCTGCATCGACAGAGGCCAGGCATTTTATTCACAAGAAGCTGATCGGCCCGCCATTGGGCTTGCTGACCATTACCGAGGCGGTAAAGGATCATGATGTAACTGTTTTCGACATGAAAGGCGAATATGACCTGGAGCCTGATGCAGCCCCACTTGAAGCCATGGTTCAGGATTTATTGAAAGAACATCAACCGGACGTAGTAGGCGTAACAATCATCACTTCCGAGTTATATTTCTCCATGGATATTTTCAGGGTGGTTAAAAAATTCAATCCTGAAATACGCACCGTTGCCGGTGGTTTGCATACTACCTTATGTCCTCACGACTTTAATGATCCGGTAGTGGATATTGTTTGTCCGGGCCATTCTGCCTATATTTTCAAAGAAGTGATTAAAGCCCTGGAAGAAAAACGAAGCCTAGAGTCCGTCAAAGGTATTTTCCTGAACAATGAAAAAGGATTTCATTCTACAGGCAGTTCCGCAGTTCATCACGATCCGGCCAGCGAACATTTTCTGATGCCCGACAGGCGACACCTTGAAAGATGGCGCTCTACATATGCCGTAGGAGGAAATCCGGAACCTGCTACTTACCTATTCTCGTCATTGGGTTGTCCCTATAGTTGCTCATTCTGTTCCATTTGGAAAGAACATAACAGTTGTTATTTCCAACGCGATGTGGAAAGTTTGATTGAAGAATTAAAATGTATCGATTACAAAATCGTACGATTCGCTGATGCCAATACCATTGTGAATGTCAAATTTATAAACCGGCTTTTCGACCGGATCGCAGAAGAAGGCATTCAAAAAATTTATATCATGGACATCAGGGCGGATACAGCCGTGGAACATCCTGAATTAATAGAAAAACTGGCCAATAACGGGCTGAAAGTGGTGATCACAGGTTTTGAATCGTTCAGGGATGACGAACTCAAACAGTACAATAAAAGATCAGCGGCTAAATTGATTCAACAGGCCATTCATATCTTTCATGAAAATGATATCTTATTGCGGGGAAATTACGTGGTGCCTCCTGATTATGATGAAGATGATTTTAAAGCCTTGTCAGAGTACGCCAACTCAAATAAAGTTACCTACGCGGGATATACGATTTTAACACCGATGCCGGGCACCGTATATTATGAAGAAATGAAGGACCGCATCATCGACCATGATTACTCTAAATACAATTTTTTTAACAGCGTGATGCAAACAAAACTGCCTCTTGATAAGTTTTATGAAAATATGGGTAACTTGTGGCTTATAAAAAAAGGAACGGATGTCATTTAAAGCCCCAATGATGGACAGAAATAATAACAGGGTTTTTGTAAGTGGGATGGGTATCATATCTTCACTGGGGATGGGCATACAGACGAACCTTGACGGGCTAATCGAAGGGAAAAGTGGCATAGGGCCCATTCATCATCTAAAAACCCGTTTGAGTAGTGAATTGATAGCCGGAGAAGTTTCGTGCTCAAATGAAGAACTCATTGACATCTCCGGAATTAAAAATACCAGGGGAATTTCCAGGGCAGCACTTTTGGGTCTGATGGCAGCGAAAGAAGCCATTAAAGAAGTGGACCTTCATGATCCCAACATCAGAACCGGCATAATCGTGGGCACAACTGCCGATTCAATGAGCCATATCGAACTGTATTTGCAAGATTTTCTGAAAAACGATTCGAGGAACGAATTTATTGAGTCACAGGATTGGGGATTCAGTACCGAAATTATTGCGTGTGAATTAGGTATTTCGGGATATCAAACCACCATCAACACGGCATGTTCATCAGCAGCAAATGCGATTATGACGGGTACCCGGATGATCAAACACAATCTACTTGATCGTGTGCTGGTAGGCGGAACAGATGCCCTTTCAAAAGTGATGCTTAACGGATTTCATGCGCTGATGATCGTTGACCCCGATGTTTGCAAACCCTTTGACCGTGACAGGAAAGGACTCAGCCTGGGTGAAGGCGCGGCCTTTTTACTGCTTGAATCAGAAAAACTGGCACAAAAAAAGAAGGTGATCTGTGAACTGAGCGGCCATGGCAATGCAAATGATGCACATCACCTGACGGCTCAATCACCTGATGGAAAAGGAGTGGCTATGGCAATGGAACTGGCTCTTACAGATAGCTGCCTGGAAGCAAATGAAATTCACTATATAAATGCACATGGCACGGGTAGTGAAAATAACGACCTGTCAGAAATACTGGGTATTGAAAAGGTATTTGATAATGATGCACCACCATTCAGTTCCACCAAACCTTTTACAGGGCATACGCTCGGAAGTTCCGGGGCACTCGAAGCTGTTTTTTCAATCCTTTCCCTACAACATCAACTAATCTTTCCCAACCTGAATTTTTCAAACCAGATGTTGGAAACGCAATTGAAACCTGAAACAAATTTGATGAGCACGCAACAAGTGAATCATGTGTTGTCAAACTCCCTCGGTTTTGGAGGCAACAACACTTCCCTCATTTTCTCAAAATTGGCGTTATGATCTATATCAACGGACTGTCCAACATATCGCCCCAGCCAACTTCAATAGGAAAGGATTTTCTATCCGATGTGGTTCAATACAACACCAATATGTTGCAATGTATGGAACCCAACTATTCAGAATTCATGAATGTCAATGAATTACGAAGGATGGGCCGGGTTCTGAAACTGGGATCGGCAGGTGCCAAATTTTGCCTTGAAGATGCTTCACTCGACAAACCAGATGCCATATGCATCGGCACAGGTAAAGGTTGTTTTAAAAACACACAGGTTTTTTTGTTCTCTGTTGATAAAAATAAGGAAAAATTTGTCCCGCCTTCGCCATTTATTCAATCTGCCCACAGTTCCATTGCTTCGCAAATAGCCATTCAAACGGGTTGCAAAAATTACAATATGACCTATGCACACCGAACTTTTTCCTTTGAAAGTGCTTTGCTTGATGCGATGATGCTTCTCAACGAGAAAAAACATACAAATGTACTTCTTGGAGGCGTGGATGAAATAGAAGAAATTCAATTCAATACTTTTGACCGTATCGGTTATTACAAAAAACCAGGAGTTAGCAATTTGAATTTACTGGCTGATCAAACAAAAGGAACCATTGCCGGTGAGGGTAGCGCATTTTTCCTGCTGGAAGATCATCCTGCCAATACAACTTATGCTGCTATAATAGATGTGTATACCTTTTCAAATCACGCGAACCATTTCAAGAATAAAGATGTCATTGAACATTTTTTAATTCAAAATAATCTATCAATAAAAGATATAGATGTGGTTGTACTGGGATTAAACGGGGATATTGATTTTGACGGTATATACAAAGACCTGAATATATCTTTATTTAAAGAAAACAGGCAGGTGTATTACAAGCATCTTTGCGGCGATTATTTAACTTCAAGCGCCTTTGCCTTATGGCTCTCATCTTTGATGATTTACCATCAGCACATCCCTGAAATTGTAAACCTTAACGATAAACCTATTGAGGAGATTAAAAATGTGTTGATCTATAACCAGCACAGGAATGTAAATCATAGCCTGATGTTGGTTTCCAGTCATGCATAAATGAAACCAGCATGTAGCAGAAGAAATAATGAAGTTTGACATATCCCCACAAAGCTTAATTTTGTAATAGCTAATTTGATCGCATGAACAACCAACAAAAGTTAAATCACGTGCCACCTGTCTGGGTTTTTTCATTAACCGGTCTGTTGCGCAATTTTTTTAAAAAATTGTATTATGCTTTCGTACCGGCCAATATGGCTGTGTTTGAAAAGTCGCAGGGATTTTGGATTGCCAAAGCCATCAGCGTTGCCTGCGAACTCAACTTGTCTGAAATATTAGGAGATGAAAAAAAATCAGTTGAGGAAATCGCTAAAGAGGCGGGCACCAATGCCCCTGCCCTGTACCGCCTGATGCGGGCACTTGCCGGTGAAGGTATCTTTAAAGAAACCGAAACAGCATATTTTAAGAATACTGATCTTTCAAATGCGCTTAAAGAACAACCGGGTCACCTCAAAAATATGATCATGCACCAGTTGAATTCGACCAATTGGGAAGTTGTAAATGAGATGAAGCATAGTGTAGTTTCGGGAGAAAATGCTGCACAAAAGCTATTTGGAACTGATATTTTTACACACCTGGAAAACACGCCTGAGAAAAATGCGCTGTATAACAAAGCTATGACTGAAACCTCAAGACTTTCAAGCGACAGTATGGTTGCAGCTTATTCATTTCGTAATATAAATACACTCGTAGACCTGGGCGGAGGAGAAGGTATGCTGCTTTATACCATCCTTCAGAAGAATGAAAAACTCAAAGGTGTTTTGTTTGACCTTCCCCATGTAGTTACAACAGCTACCCAACTGGCCAAAGACTATGATGTGGAAAAAAGAGTGCAAATTATCTCAGGAAGTTTTTTCAAGGATAAGCTGCCTGTTTCCGATGCCTACCTCCTGAAAAATATTTTGCATGCTTTTGATGATGAAACCTGCATTACACTTTTAAAGAAGGTTCATAACGCATTGGACCAGAAAGGAAAAATACTTGTGATTGAAGCAGTGATCAGTGAAAACAACAAAGCCGAATTTGGTAAAATGTTCGACCTGCAAATGCTGCTGGGTACCGAAAGTGGTAAAGAAAGAACTAAAAATGAATTCGAAACTATTTTTGAAGCGGCAGGATTCAGATTAAACCGGGTTATAAGAACTGTTTCACCGTTTTGCATTGTTGAGGGTGTGAAACTATAAATGCGAACTAAAACTCCCTGAAAACCAGCGTAGCATTATGCCCACCAAAGGCAAAGGAGTTGGAGGACATTTAGGATGTCGGCTTTTGCCTCGCTTCGTGAAATTGTATTCATGGGGCAAATATATATGATAGGCATGGTAATTAAAGGATGAAAAAGAACCCGCAACTATTTTGCGGGCTTTTAAATAAGATTTGTTAGTGTCCAGAATCTTCACTTTTTTGTTTTTCAAACTCTTCATTATTTATAGATATTTGTACCGTAATGTTTGGTTTGGTGAAGAGTTAACATATTAACTTTTCTTTTTATACATCAAATAGTATATGTAAAAGGCTCCATTAGATCCTGCTGCTGTATTAGATACAAATGTCCATCCGCATTTACAAAGATAGTTAACGGCATCCATGCCCGATTTAAAATCTATTTCATTTCCATTCTCATCTTTAAACACTTTTCCTTTCCAATTGACATATTCCTCGCCTATGTCTATATTCACAGCCCACTTTTTTCCATAGAGCGTTGTCGTATAACAGACAATTTCAATGTATTCATTTTCTATTTTATTGATATCTTTTCCGTGGGCTATAAGTGTTTTTTCTTTTTCCTGCCCAAAGCATATTGTTGCCGTTAACAAAATAGTCAGTGTAATTATTACGTGTTTCATCATTTTTTGGTTTTTTGGTTAATACTGCATTATTTTAAAGTGCGAAACATCTTCGCCAAGTTGTTTCTCGTGTTTAGTAAATTCGGTATCAAAAGGAATGGTGTACCTGTAAAAATCACGCAAATCGTTAATGTTACTGTGCCGGTAGCGTATATACACCTTGGTTACGATATTTTCCGCAACTTTTTTTGTAACTCCAAACATTTCGCGATTAACATTGCCAACATCCAGCGTCCAGGCTCGTACACTATTGTCATAGCTAATATAAAGGCTCACTTTGCCTTCCTTATTTTCGGTAATCCAGTAATCAATGTCAAATTTATCGAGGGTTGTTTCAATGGAATCGCCTGGTTTACTAATTAAGGCTTGTGCAATCTCACGGTCGGTGAATTGGGCGCTGCTAACCAATGCCAGCAGTATGCCAGAGATAAGCAATAAAATTTTCATCATAAAATGGTTTTAAAATTTAACGCAATAAAGGTAGGGAAAATGAAATTGTTATTTTTTCTTGCGGTATCCTTCAATCACCTTTCTATTGTCGCCACCAATCAATTGTTTCAAAGCATTAAATATTATGGCAAATTTTTTATCGTAATTGGCTTCCATTTCATTAATCTTATCTGCCAGATCCTTATATGTAAGCATTAATGCCCGCATTTGAACAAAGGTTCGCATAATAATTATATTTACCTCTATGGCATAATCACTATTAAGTATACCTGCAAGCATGGCCACACCCTGTTCTGTAAATGCAAAAGGTGGATACTTTGAATGTTGCCCACGTTTTAAGGTCACAGATTGTGATCTTAAAGATATCGTTTCATCAGAAGTAAGTTCAAACATAAAGTCTTCAGGGAATCTTTTTATATTTCTACGCACAGCTTGTTTGAGAACTCTTGTTTCAACTTTATACAAATCAGCTAAGTCAGCATCAAGCATAACTCTTACGCCTCTAACTAAGTAAATTTGGTCAACAATATTTTCTTCTTTCAATACAGGTAAATGATCCATATGATTGAATGTTTAACAGCTTAAAAGTAGGAAAAATTACAATCCGGATATATCAGGTATACGATCTCCACTGGCTGGTAGCCATTTTTAGTATTTCCTGAAAACCAGCGTAGCATTATGCCCACCGAAGGCAAAGGAGTTGGACAGTGCGACCCGGATATTTGCCATTCGACTGACATTGGGTATAAAATCCAGGTCCAGTTCGGGGTCTGGCTTTTGGTAATTTATGGTCGGGGTTAAGATGCTGTTTTTAATGCTCAACACAGATACAATACCTTCAATCACGCCGGCAGCACCAACGGTATGGCCAATCATGGATTTTTGAGATGAAACAGCAATTGATGAGGCTTTGTCGCCGAATACTTTTTTTATGGCCATGGTTTCATACAAGTCGTTCAGCATGGTGCTGGTGCCGTGGGCACTGATATAATCCACTTCGGATACATCAACACCTGAGTCGGCCAATGCCTTTTCCATGGTTTCGGCCATGCCTTCCCCATCTTTTTTGGGTGCCATAATATTATAGCTCTCGGTTGTTAACGCATACCCGGCCAGTTCACCGTAAATTGTCGCACCTCTTTTTTTGGCAGACGCTTCTGATTCGAGTATTATAATTCCTGCACCTTCACCTACCACAAACCCATCCCTGTCTTCAGAAAAAGGTTTGCTGGCAGTTTCCGGATGTTCATTTTTGGTGGACAAAGCGAACAAATGGTTAAAACCGGCTATTTCTTCAGGATTGATAATAGAATCGGCACCACCGGTAATGACCATATCGGCCCTGCCGCTTTTAATTAAATCGTAACCCAGTCCAATGGCATAAGCTGATGAGGAGCAAGCGGTGGCCACTGTATAACTCGGCCCGGTCAATCCATATTCCATCGAAATCCATGCTGACATCGCATTGTTCATACCCTTCAGGATAGAACTCCGGGAAACATCCTTGCCTTCGACACTTGAATTTCCTGTATTTACCACGCCCAAAATGACAGCCACCCGGCTTTTATCAAAGGTATCGAAATTAATTTCCTCTTGCTCAACAGTATCTTTGGCACAAACAAAACACATGCGGGTAACGCGCGTCATCTGTCCTGATTGTCTTTTTTTGACTTTCGTAGCGGCATAATCTTCAAATGCATCAGGGACCTGCGCAGCAATTTGCGTTTCCAGTTCAGTTGGATCAAACAAAGTAATGCGTTTAACACCACTTTTTCCCTTCACCAAATTATCCCAGTTTTCGGTTAAACTCAGACCGAGGGATGAAATAAAATTCATGCCGCTTATCACTACTTTGGTATCCTTTTTCATACAATTTTAATAGTCCATTCTGCTACACAAAGAAAAGAATTATTTGGCAGTATAACCTACCTCTTTGGCCAGGTCGAAAGGATTTTTTTCAACCATCATATAGGCATTTACAATATGTCCCATTTCATCATTCGTACAAATGGAATTGGTGACCGTGTTAAATACACCATCCAGGTACCAATGGGTAATTTGCTGGAGAACATGATCCATCTTTTTTTCTGGTTCAATATCCGGAACGATCTTTTTCCGAGGATATTCATAAAAACCTGAAAATGTTTTAATTCCCAGTTTTCCATCATTTACTTTCGCTTCAAACAAATCCATCATCGGTTGATAAAAAAGCGGGTCGTTTTCATACTTGATATAATTTTTAACCGACCGTAGCATCACATCATTGCCTACATGATCGAAAAATTCAAATATACCTATCGGGAATAGTCCATATGTTACCAATTCATCTATTTCATGCACCTGGTATTTTTCTTCTTTGATGATCTGGCAGCAACCTGCCTGCATTTTTAAAAATATCCGGTTGATCAGGAAATGATCCTTTCCATACAGCACCAGGTGAAATTTTCCGATCTCGTTTAAAAATTCCTGAATGCGCAGAACCGTTTTTTCATCGGTTTTTTCCGATACATTAATTTCTGCCAGGTCTTTTACAGCCAACGGGGAAAAGAAATGAAGGCCAACACATCTGTCTTTATGAAACGCCTTTTTAAATAGTTGATCGGGAGCAATGGAAGATGTATTGCTCGCAATAATGCAATCTTTTGAAATAATGACCTCAAGCGTATTGTACAAATCCCTTTTTAATTGTATATCTTCTGAGATGCTTTCAATAACCAGGTTACAGGATGCCAGTTGATTCAGGTCAGAAGTAATCATGGTATTTTTATTACGAAAATCGTACTCATCCTGGTCGATCAACTGGTATTTCAAGGCCCGTTTTTGTTTTTTCTCAAAAACTTTCTTCATCTGCTCAACCGACTCTTCTGATTTGCAAACAAGAGTCAGATAAAATGAAAATCCGCTCAGAAAATCAAACAGGTCTTTGCCCATTTTTCCGCATCCTACAATGCCTACCAGGTATGTATCTTGCGACTTCAAAATCATTCGTATTTCAATACAAATCCGGCCTGCATAAACTTACTGACTTCGGTGACAAAACTCAGTATTAAATCGCCCCTATTGAATTTTTCCTCACCTATCATTCGATCAATACTTACAAGAGCCATGGGTGGACCAATATATCCCATTGAGTTCATTTTGGCGTACAACTTATCTTTGGAAATGCCCTGAGCTTCGCATTCTTCGATCACCAGTTCGGCAATATGTTTGGACGGAAAATTCACCTGAAAAAAACGAACATCTTGCGGGCTAAAAGGATATTTCTCCATCATCCGTTGCAAGCCTTTATAAAAGACAGAACCATCTGCTTCATTAAAATGCACCCGCAACTGATCGTTGAATAATTGTGCCAGGTGATGGTAGCCTTTTTCATATTCTTCTTTCGGATTCATCCAGTAGGCCGGGCGCTTATTGAACATGGCTGCCGGCTTTTTTCCACCGATGGACTCCATATAAGTGTGCTCTACAAAAAGGCCGTGCTTGTCATTGGAAGATTGCAAAACAAGTGCCCCTGCCCCGTCGCTCAGAAAATACCTTAACAATACTTCCTCTTTTTTGATCAATGCCTGGTTATAATATTCGGCCCGCAACTCCGACGACGACATATTGGATGAAACCACCAGCGCCGTTTTATAGCGGCCGCTTTTTAACATCTCATGGGCCATCAGCAAGGCTTTGTAGGCAGATGTGCAATTGGCATGGATAGAGATTTCACCACATTGTTCTATTCCCAATTGTTCCTGTATGCGTACAGAAGCCGTTGGCATTTGATCCTGGTGCGGACTACCATAGGCGATAAAATCAATATCCTTTGCTTTTATTCCTGCCTTTTTAATGGCTTTTTTGGCTGCTTTTACCGACATGCTGATGTTGTCATCCGAAAATTCACGTGTAAGCGGATCAATAGCAAAATGATAGTATTCAATATCCAGCATCTGGTTCATGAGACCTTTGGTCATTTTTAACCACTTCCGGATTTTGGAAGGCGCTTCAGTCAATTCTCCCAATACGAAGTCTACCTCATCAATGGTTCTTTTTTCACCCGGCAAATAAGTGCCCGAACCTAGTATCTTAACTTTTTGTTCTTTCATCTTTTCGTCATCTTAGTCGAGTGACAGCACATTGGTTTCACCAATTCCTATACGCTGCAGGTAGTCGCTTTTATTATATTTTCGATAATTGTCAGCACTTAGTCGTGCTAGTTGAATGGCCTTGTCGATTAGTACCTTCTTGTGATAAACTGCATCCACAACATGCCATTTCAATGCATCTGAGGCATTAAAATGATTCCCTTTTAAAACCAGTTCAATCGCTTTTGCCTTCCCTGAAAGCTCCATCAGTTTTGAAATACCGCCCAGGCCCGGTATTAAACCAAAACTTGATTCCGGAAGCCCAAGGATGGCATCTTCGGCACATAACCTGAAATGGCAATGTAGAGCCAGTTCCAGTCCTGAGCCTATACAAACGCCCTTAACTACAGCGATTACCGGAATTTTTAACTGGTTTAATGAATG
>JAZBOW010000178.1:0-8910 GCA_036351335.1 Bacteroidales bacterium
ACAGTATTTGCTCCCACAAATGATGCCTTCGAAACCCTTTTCGCTCAACTGAATGTATCGGGAATTGCTGACCTTTCTGCAGAAGCGCTAACGCCAATTCTGTTGTACCACGTGCTTGGTGATAATGTGATTTCATCAGAAGTGACAAAAGGTAGTGTATCTACTTTAAACACCGAGGCTATGATCGATATTGACATCATGAACTCAAAAGTAATGCTTAACGGAAACACCACTGTGGTAGCTGTAGATGTGCAGGCAGCAAATGGTGTGATCCACGTAATTGATAACGTACTACTCCCATAAACTTTTCATAGGTTTGTTTTTGGTTGAGCCATCTTCTTCGGAAGGTGGCTCTTTTTTATTCAATTACTTTTCTTTCTCTTAGATTGTATTTCCTTCCTGCCCCTAGCAAATAAAATCTTTCGCTGTCTTCAGGCAATATTTCAATCTCAGGTCGTTCAATCGACCAGTCTTCTTTGTCTCTGATAAATCGGCACATGGTACCATCGTATACGGCAACAAAACTTTCACCAATAACTTCAAATTCATCATCATGAACAACTATGGCCGTATTCTCATCCAGGCCAATGCCTAATAATTCGGGGTGTGTTGCCAGTATTTCCAATATATCGAACTGCCTGTTCAACGCCAGCAAATGCTGATCGATGGCACAATGGGTTAGAAATCCTAACCCTTCTTCATGATCACCCATCATTACCACATTTGTTTTTGTATCACCACGAACCAGGTAAGACCCCTGTATGGAAGCCCCTGCAGAACTACCTCCGATAACACCACCCCTGTCCAGCAATTTGAACAATTCTTCATGTGTTTTTGTGTTCAAGTAGGCATCAGCCAGCCGCCATTGCCTGCCACCACTGAACCAAACACCTTCAGCATTTTGAATGGGTGCATAGAATTCTTGTGTGTTGGCCTCTTCCCGATTTCTGGTATGCAACACGGCAATATTATTGAATCCATTATCTTTAAACCGTTCTTTTGTTCTCTCAATGCCATTTTGTTCTATTAAAAACTCGTCATTGCCTGCCGTTGGAATAATAACGATAAGCGCATCCGGTCCCCCGGCCAATGCCATAAACCTGGCATAAATGGAGCTGTCTGATAAATTCCCGCCAACAATGATGAGGTGTCCGTTTTGTGGACCCGTTGTAATTCCTTTTAGGCTTTCCTGGCAATAACCCAATTGAGTGAATATTAATAATAAAATAAATGGAAATAGTTTCATGATTCTTCATTTAATAGTGGCTCTAAGGTACGTAATTAGTTATTGTACGATAACTCAATTCACCTTGAACTGACTTGATGCTTTTTTACTACATTTGGGCCTTCAGGTCAACATTGACCAATGAACTTCATCAACTAAACAAAGAAATTATGCATCCCATCGTCAGAAATATTTTAGCTGTAATTGCCGGTATTATTGTTGGAAGCGCTGTAAACATGGGCCTTATCATGATCAGTGGCTCCATCATTCCACCTCCCGAAGGAGTGGATCCAAGTAATATGGAAAGCCTGAAATCTTCCATGCATTTATTTGAAGCCAAACATTTTATTTTCCCATTTTTAGCGCATGCTTTGGGGACACTTGCGGGTGCTTTCCTGGCTGCACTGATTGCTGCTAGTCATAAAATGAAATTCGCTTTAGCCATTGGTATCTTCTTCCTTATTGGCGGTATTGCCAATGTCTTTATGCTTCCATCACCTGTTTGGTTTACCATATTGGACCTGGCAGTCGCTTACATTCCGATGGCCTGGCTGGGCAGTATGATGGCCAGCGGTACTTGCAGGAAGTAGGTTATTTTGATGCTACTGGCGTTCCGGTTAGTTGTGCGTAAAAATCTTTATCGGATGAAAATCCGGGAAATGGAACGTCCCAGGAATCATACACCAAACTCACAATTTCAATCAGTTTCTCTTTTGTAGTTTCTAAAGTTTTTGGCTCGTAGCAGAAGCTGATAATGGCAACAAATAGCATGATGCTTAATGCAAAAGTAATTGTTCTTGTATTCATAGCGTTTGTTTAATGGTGGCGTTAAACTACAACAAGATCAGGAATACTTTTGTTAAACATCTGTTAGTTAACATTATATTAACTTTTAATAGTAATGCGAAAAATCTTTTAAACCTGGGTATAAAACTGGCATAAATGAATACTTGCGCCAGTTTGGGTGATTGGCGAAAATAGCAGCTGAATTTAAACTCCTTTTCTTTGTATAAGGTTTTTTAGTTATCGGGAGCCGGAATAGTTATCGTGAATTGATAAGTTTTATCATTTTCTTAAAGCAAAATTGGCTTAAGGAGTTAAAGAGGTAACTATTTCTTTTTTTCTTCCTTGTTTAATAAGAGCTGGTACAAAGAAAATGGATGTTAACCAGAGAACCCCAGCGAACAATGGTAGAATAAAAGAAGGATCGTTCACCCCTGTTATATCTTTCACCCACTCATAAGAAGCATTGCTTGATCCATGAAATAGAATCATTACTATGAGACTTCCTTTTGTTTTATTAAATAAGTATACAATTACAAAGATAACGGGAGTTGAAATTATGAAGCGCAAACCCATATCTGGTAAAAAACTATGCCAGAAACCAGTGAGGTTACCGTTTAGAATAAATATTAAATCTGTTGTTCTGAGATGCCATAAACTATTTATTATCGAAAGAATTATCGCACTAAAGATAATCGGAAAACATGCCTGCAACTTTGGTAATAGGAACCCTCTCCAGCCAATTTCCTCTCCCAGCCCAGTTAAAAGAGTAAGATATATAGTATTTAAAAGAAAATTCTTAATGCTTTGCCACCACGAAATTGAATCTTTATCTGCGTTTATATCCATGAAAGGCCCGATTAGCAGAACAATGATAATAAAGAGAATTAATTCAAACAGCAATGCAAACAAATACCATTTTATTTTGATATTAAATCTGGAGAGATTTTTAATTAACCCTAAAATGCCTATACGTCCACTCAACACAAAAATTGTTATGATACCAGCAATGGTAGGTCCAAATTGCGCAATTAATTCAAGTAATCCTTTTGGAATTTGATGGATTAATAGTCCAGTATCGGCTGCCGAAATAAGAAATTTACTTCCCCATGATATAAAGTAAGCTAAAAAACAGAAAAGGATAATTTGATATTTCATCGACAGCTTGTTATTTGACTCTAAAAAATATCTTTTCGAGGAAGTGCATTTATAGAAGCCATAGACCGCTTTAGACGCTTAAAGTTTATTTTATAAAGGTAATTATAAAGGATATATAGTAGATCGGATATTCATAAAAGGTCCATCTGTACATGAACAAACTAACTTTTATTAGGTCGGGGTGGCCGGATTAACTTCGTTGATCAGGAAAAGTGGGAGGATTCAACCAAAAAACCCTGCGCAATGTGCAAGGTTTTTTGGTTGTCGGGGTGGCCGGATTTGAACCGACGACTTCTTCGTCCCGAACGAAGCGCGCTACCGGGCTGCGCTACACCCCGGAAATATGTGTGGGTATGTTTATGAAATATGCAAAAATCAGATGCCAAAATTAATAAAACTTCCTACATATCTATGCTTCATTTCTTACAGAATTTTCTTCGGAAATAAGAGTAAATAAAGGTAAAAAACAAAATTTGCCCACTAATATAAATTAGCCAGTTAAATTGCTCAGGAATAAATTTTGAGGCATGTGAAATCACCAGTTCATTCGTTGAAAATGAAAACATATCAGGTAAACTAAATTCTTTTATCATATACCTGAAATACTCTTCCGTGTATGCTATGATAACATTTACTGACCCCACAATCAGTAACAACCAATCAAAATTATTTAGTTTAGCATTATATCCTTTTGCAGAGGTAAATAGTATTAATACTGCAATGCAGATCATTGTAACAGAATTTAAAACCGGACCTAATACCGGGCCCACCCAGGTAGATGGAATGAGAAATAAAACATCCCAGGTTAAAAATGATTCTGGCCAACCGATCAGTAATTTTAAAAAAACATAATAAAATATATCCCAGATACCGAAGACAAGGATAAACCATAAAAAGCGTTCGTTCTTATTGGCTGTAGCTATAAAAGCAATGCTGATTATCATGATCAGGGTTGCAAGTTCCCTGAACATTTCTGTAACAATGATTTTCTTGGAAAGCGTTATTAGTGGAAATGAAAAACCTTCCGGATAATACAACTCTCTGAGATAAACTACGACAGCAGACTCAAGAAAAGCCATAGAAATAGAAAAAAGGACTACCCAGCATATCTTTCTATATAAGGTTGTCATCAGGATAAATTCAGATGATTATAAAAATAGCCAAATTTTTAAAATAGTGAAAAATATATTTAATCAAAATACCAGATGGTCCGACTCAACAAAAAATAATACATTAATTTTAATCCCAAATTTCAAGATTATGGAACGATTTACAATATATAATCCTACGAAACTTCATTTTGGGGCGGGTGTCGTGGATAATTTAGGAAAAAGTACCGCCGTATACGGAAAAAAAATATTGCTGGTTTATGGCAAAGGTTCCGTTATCAAATATGGTTATTACGATCAGGTAGTCAATCAATTGAAGTCGACCGGGCTCGAAATAGTGGAATATGGGGGTATTAAACCCAACCCGGTTATAGAAGATGTTCGAAAAGCAAGCGATTTGGGCAAAAAAGAAGGTGTTGAAACTGTTGTTGCCCTCGGCGGTGGCAGCGTGATTGATTCGGCTAAAATTATAGCCCTGTCGATTGCATCAGGATTTGATGGTTGGGAAATCATGAACCATAAAGTA
Organism: Bacteroidales bacterium; assembly: GCA_036351335.1. Taxonomy (GTDB): domain Bacteria; phylum Bacteroidota; class Bacteroidia; order Bacteroidales; family F082; genus UBA4459. The sequence continues at coordinate 4,802 of JAZBOW010000178.1, forward strand.
AAACCTACCGCATCTTTACCACTTCTTTGTGTGCTGACATTGGCAGCTACGGGTACGGAAATGAATGGCGCTGCCGTTGTTCAGAGTCATGAAACGGGTAAAAAAATTGGCTATGTAACAGATTTGGCATTCCCCGTTGTAGCATTTCTTGATCCGACTTTTACAGTTTCAGTGCCAAAAAATTATACCGCTTACGGTATTGTCGATCTCATCGCCCATGCCCTGGAAGCTTATTTCGGTGAAGGTGAGCCCCCGGTGATCGACCAGATCACTTTTGATATTATCAAAGATGCCATCCAATGGGGTCCAAAATTATTGAACAACCTTGACAATGTGGAATTACGGGCCAACATCATGCTGGATGCCACCCTGGCCTTAAACGGATTAACCCGCTATGGTAAGAAGAATGGCGATTGGGCCGTTCATGGATTGGGCCATGAAATTTCACTATTGTATGATACCGCTCATGGTGCCACCTTGAGTATTGGTTATATCGCATGGCTGCAATTGCAAAAAGACCGCATTCCTGAACGGATCATCAAATTGGGTAAAAATGTGTTTGGTGTAAATACTGTTGAAGATACAATTTCTGAATTCAGGAAATTTTTCCAATCGATAAACGCTCCGGTTCAATTATCAGAAGCTGGTATCGGAAATGATGAGCGTCAAAAGATCATTGACCAGATGCATAAAAACGCTGTTTCGGGCATGCACCACACATTAACAAAAGAAGACCGCGAAACGCTTGTAGATTTCATGCTTTAAAAGATAAAAATATGGGTATAAAGAAGCGCTTCGCTGATTATTATAAACAAGGCTATACACCATGGGTACATAAAGACCCCGATTTCAACCTGGTAGAGATGGTGGAAAAGTGGCCGATTAAACCTTGCAAAACCCTGGAAATGGGTTGTGGAACCGGTGTGGATGCTATTTGGTTGGCTTCCCAGCACTTTGAAGTGACCGCTTGTGATGTTTCGGAAATTGCCATCGGGATGGCCAAAAATAATCTGCCCGATGGTATGGCCAATTGTAATTTTCATATACTGGATTGTTTGCACGATCCCATTCCGGGAGCACCTTTCGAATTTATATTCGACCGCGGCTATTTTCATTCCAACAGAACAGGCCGAGACCGTAAACGACTGGCAAAAAAGATAGCCGAATCGCTCCAGCCCAATGGCTTGTGGTTGAATATTTCAGGCAGTTATGATGCCCCGGAACGAGAAACCGGCCCGCCACAAATGAAAGCCAAAAATATTGTAGACGCAACAGAAGATTTTTTTGAGATACTATCCATCAATGCTACCTACTTTGGAAACGAACAGGAAAATCCAGCACCGGCATGGTTATGTTTGTTTCAGAAACGATAAATACTGATGCAATTTAATTTCGATTTGCTTGACAAAAAAACTTCCGAATCATCTATCGGATGGAATTATTGATTTTTAATAACAAAGCTTGACATTTATCAATTTTTTACAAGGTGAATGCAACCTTTATATTCGATAGTTTGTCTTATAATCAGAATTTTAAATCAAAAATCCGCTTTGGAGAGGGATATGCAATATATTGACGAACTGTTCGGCAGCAGACTGAAAGAATATTCTCAAATGCCACCTGATCATCTTTGGCTTCTCATTGAAAATACACTTAATTTGGAAGATGAGCAAAAGTCAGAAAGAAATACGCTCGAAAAAATTATTGATAAAATTTAAGATCACCCATTCGTAAAATCCATTTAACAGCTTATTTAAACGACCAATTTGAACCCTCTTTGCTGTCCTTAATCTGGATGTTTAATTTCTCCAGTTCTTCCCTGATCTTATCCGCCGTAGCATAATCTTTGTTTTCCTTTGCCTTTTTACGTATATCCAATATAGTTTCCATCAGGTAGTCGATCAGGTGGCTGTCGTCTTTTCCTTTTTCATCACGCAGTCCAAAAATACTGAATAACAGCGTATCAAACAGCTTTTTAGCGATTGCAATATCCTCTTTCGAGAAGCCTTCCTTGCCATCATTCACCTGGTTGATAATTCTTGAAAGATCGAACAAATGCGCTAAAGCAATCGGCGTGTTAAAATCATCATTCATCGCATCAAAGCACAAACCATGGTATTTCTTTATATCCACAGAAGATGTGGAAGCTTGAATTTGATCCAGCAATTTATAAGCTTCCAGCAATTTATTCATCCCTTTCTCAGCAGCCTGAAGTGCTTCGTTGGAAAAATCGAGGGTGCTTCGGTAATGTGCCTGCAACATGAAAAAGCGAATCACCATAGGGCTATAAGACCTGTCCAGTGCTTCGTTATTGCCACTAAAAAAGTCATCAAGTGTAATAAAGTTATTCAGCGACTTTCCCATTTTCTGACCACTGGTAGTAATCAGATTATTGTGCATCCAGTATTTCACCGCTTCATGGCCTTTGGCTGCATTTACCTGGGCAATTTCTGACTCATGATGTGGAAATAGCAAATCCAGTCCGCCGCCATGGATATCAAACTGTTCGCCCAAATATTTGGCACCCATAGCCGAGCACTCCATATGCCAACCAGGGTATCCCTCGCCCCAGGGTGAAGGCCATCTCATAATATGTTTCGGATCGGCTTTTTTCCATAAAGCAAAATCAAAACTGTTCTTTTTATCTTCCTGTCCTGCTAATTCACGGGTATTTTGTAAAAGATCTTCCACCTTTCGGCCTGAGAGTTTGCCGTAATTGTAATCCTCGTTGTATCTCACCACATCAAAATAAACAGAACCTTCTTTTTCGTAAGCATAGCCATTCTTCAATATTTCTTTTACATACTCAATTTGCTCAATTACATGTCCTGATGCTGATGGCTCAATGCTGGGAGGCAATACATTCAACTGTTCCATATTTTTGTGGTAGCGGTTCACGAAAAGTTGCACCACTTCCATGGGTTCCAGTTGGTCAAGCCGGGCTTTTTTTGCAATTTTATCTTCACCTAATTCATCCGTATCATTTTCGAGGTGTCCTACATCGGTAATATTTCTTACATAGCGTACTTTATAGCCCAGATATATCAGATACCTGAAAACGATGTCGAAGGTAATCGCTGCCCGAGCATGACCCAGGTGGGCATCACCATACACGGTAGGGCCGCAAACATACATCCCCACATTAGGTGGGCTTAAAGGTTCAAAATTTTCCTTTTTCCTGGTAAGGGTATTATAAATCTGAAGCGTATTTTGCATGGGAATGAATTTGCAAACAAAATTAATAATACTCTTTAAACAATTACAATGGCTTTTTAAATCACATGAATATGATACTAACTTAATATCCCTATTTTTGTTTTTTAATAAAAACCAGGCTGCAAAACGTTATTCAAATGACGAAGTCGCGAAGCAAATCCGAATTCTATTTCATCCACCTCATCATCTTTTTTGCAGGTTTTTCTTTTTTGATTTATGAAGTGAGCTGGAACCGGATGTTATCGCTCTTGCTAGGCGCCACTGTATCCGCTTCAACACTGGTGCTGATGTCGTTTATGGCAGGGTTTGGCGTAGGTGCTTTTTATTGGGGAAAATTTGCCGCTTCATTCAGAAAAACAGGATATTTATTGGCTTTTTTACTGCTGGGCGTAGGTGTATTAAGCCTGCTGAATTATTTTATGATCATCTCCTTCCTGCCGGGATTGTATGATACATTTTCGGATTCAAAAATTGCTTTTAGCGACGGACTTGTGTTCAGCCTGGCACTTTTCCTTTTGTTTATACCGGCATTTTTAATGGGCGGCGTGATCCCGGTTGTTAGTAAAATAATAATCCGCACGAATGATCAATTTTCGTCGGACCTGGGCAGAATTTATGCCATTGAAACCCTGGGAAGCACCCTGGGCGGATTAACTGCCGGGTTTATTTTACTGGGCAGCCTCGGCCAAAGATACACGGTATTTCTGGCTGTTGCTATCAATTTTTTACTGGCACTTTTTATTATCCTTTCCAGAAAGGTTGGTGATTCGAAACCTTTGAAAGCGCATATTGACATACAATTAGAAGGAAAGCCTGGTAAGCCTTCTAAGAATCATCAGAAAGCAGCTTTAGCAGCGACTTTTATAAGTGGTCTGTTCATCCTGGGAATGCAG
>JAZBOW010000179.1:0-14197 GCA_036351335.1 Bacteroidales bacterium
ATCATGGAGGCCGTTATTCTCAGTGTAACACCTTCTTTTATAGCTACAAAACTCGGCGAAAAAAGGTCATATGCCCTTATCCTGCAGAAATATAAAGACAATATCGATAGGCCCCTGGCTGCCATACTTACGTTAAACACTTTCGCACACACAGTCGGGGCGGCAGGCGTAGGCGCACAGGCGCAACTCATCTGGGGCAATCAGTACCTTTCGCTAACCTCTGCCATACTAACTATTTTAATTCTATTCTTTTCCGAGATCATTCCTAAAACTATCGGCGCCAATTTCTGGAAACAACTCGTTGGGCCAACAATTACTATTTTAAGGGTTTTGATGATCATACTTTATCCATTTGTTATAGCTAGTCAGCTAATAACCAGGGTGTTCAATATCAAAAAATATAAAAGTGTATTAAGTCGTTCCGATTTTTCAACCCTGGCCATAATAGCTGAAAAGGAAGGGGTGTTCGCCAGTGGCGAATCAAAGATCATCCAGAATATTGCACGGTTTCATAAGCTTAAAGTAAAAGAGATTATGACGCCCCGAACCATATTATTTGCTGCCCAGGAAAACATGACCATCGGGCAGTTTTATGCTGCAAATCCTGATATGATATTCACAAGAATACTGTTATATAAAGAATCAATAGATGAAATATCGGGATATTTTCTTAAAAATGATATGCTCAGCAAAATCATCGAAGGTGAAAAAGATATTTCTCTCAAAGCGCTCCAACGTGATATTATTTTAGTATACGAAAACCTGCCCATTCCGAACCTTTACGAACGCCTGGTCCAGAATAAGGAACATATCGCAGTTGTGATTGATGAATATGGCGGCACTGAAGGCATTGTAACGATGGAAGATGTGTTTGAAACCATTACAGGTATTGAAATAACTGATGAAACTGACGATATTATAGATTTGCAAAAAACGGCTCGTGAACGCTGGGAACAACGTGCCAGGCGCATGGGCTTAAATATCGAAAATGACCGAGGGAACGATCTATAAATTCATCATCGACCCTTTGCTTTCTGGTTTACGTAAGGCTACCGCTGAAATAATTCCTGAAGGTAAGAACATCATCGATGTGGCTTGTGGTACTGGCGCGCTGGCATTTGAGCTAAGCAAGAAAGCACATCAAATAACCGCTATTGATGCTTCCGAAAGCATGGTTAAAACTGCCCACAATACAAAAATTAAATTTGGCTATTCAAACATAGATTTTAAGGTAGCGGATGCAACACAGCTATCCCAATTTGAAAATACCGAATTTGACCTGGCAACCATCTCGCTCGCTATTCATCAGTTTAACACATACACTGGACTGAAAATACTCGAAGAACTAAAACGTATCTCCAAAGAAATTCTCATCGTTGATTACGCCTGTCCCCTTCCACCAAATTATTACAGACACTTCATCTGGTTTATTGAACGGCTGGCCGGTGGGGCGCACTATGAAAATTTTAAGATATACCAGGGATCAGGAGGAATTGAAAACTATCTCGATAAACTTAAAATCAATACATTAAAGAAATCGACAAAAGGTAAATCCGTATTTTCACTGGTGTTATGCGGATAGCTATTTCTTTGATCACGTTTTTGCTTTAGACCTGGAAAGAATGATCATTCCAATAACGGCTGAAAGAATAGAAGCTACGAAAATTCCTACCTTGGCTATTTGCTTATCAGTATCAGTCTCAAAAGCCAGTTCGGAGATAAATATCGACATGGTAAAACCAATACCGGCTAAAAAGCCCATACCATAAACATGGCTCCAGTTCATACCTTCTGGCAGTTTAGAGATCTTTAACCAAACAATCATCTTGGCCGCGAAAGCAATACCAAAAGGTTTGCCAAGCGTAAGACCGAGAATGATACCAATGGATATGGGGTTCAAAATCAACTCCATGATATTGCCCTCAATATGCACACCCGCATTGCTTAATGCGAATAAAGGAAGAATTATAAACGTTGACACAGGGTGCAGCGCATGTTCCAACTTCTGTAAAGGGGTATGCGCTTTTTCGCTGAGTTCATCAATTTTTGTTATAGTATTCATTTGCTTTTTAGTAAGCAACTTGTTTTCATTTGGCTCAATATGATCAAATATTCGTGTGAGCCTGTATAACCGACTCACGTATTCTGACTCTTTTATTTTTGAACGTGCAGGAATGGTGAAAGCTATCAAAACGCCGGCTATGGTGGCATGTACCCCTGAAAAAACAAATGCCATCCATACGCCTAAAAAACCAACCAGTCCGTAAAAAACGGTTCTGCGAACACCTAAATAATTTGCACCGGCAAGCACCAGCAGAAAGAAACCGCCCATCATCAGTTCATTAAAATCTATCGACTGCGTATAAAAAAACGCGATAACCAACACAGCCCCCAAATCATCAGCCACCGCCAACGCAGTTAAAAATATTTTTAAACCGAGCGGTACCCGTTTACCTATCATAGCGAGCAATCCCAATGCAAAAGCGATATCCGTAGCCATTGGAACACCCCAACCGTTCAAATTTTGCAGGTTATTGGCATTCACAACCACATAGAACAAAGCAGGAATTACCATACCGCCAATAGCCGCGGCGAGAGGCAACGACGCTTTTTTCCATGTAGATAAGCCCCCGGCTATCACTTCTCGCTTGATCTCCAGCCCGATGGTGAAGAAAAATAGCGCCATCAGCCCGTCATTGATCCAATGGCCTACCGTGGTTACGGTGTTGATATTACCAAACACAAAGCCCATTTCCACCTCATGCCACACATAATGATAAAGTTCATAGAATCTGGAATTAGCCCAAACCAAAGCTATGATGGTGGAAATTATAAGTATTATCCCACCCAGCAGGTCCTGAGTGAAAAAATGTTTAGCTATAAATGGCTTAACAGGCTTTTTATTCATGGATGATCAATTATGGCTACAAAAATAAATCGCTAAATTAATAAATCAGGTTTAATTTATTTCTAAAACAATCAAGTAAGCTATATGTTGAAATTATAAAGCAATAATAAGCAGAATCAGTGCGTGTACTAAAATAATAATTCATGTTGGTTCATATTTTTTTAGAAAAGTGTACGCATAAAAAAAAGCTCCTTCAATTGAAGGAGCTTTTTGTATGTTGACAAACCTTAAAATTACAATATACCAAGATCGATCATCGCGTTAGCGACCTTAAGGAAACCAGCCACATTAGCACCTTTTACATAATCTACAGAACCATCAGCTTTGGTACCATGTTTCACACAGGCTTCATGAATGTTACGCATTATCTGGTGTAGTTTCGCGTCTACTTCTTCACGTGTCCATGCCAGTTTTTCGGCATTCTGTGTCATTTCCAAACCAGATGTAGCTACACCACCGGCATTAACCGCTTTTCCGGGTCCGAACAGCACACCACTTTTCTGCAATAAATGAACCGCTTCAGGAGTGGAAGGCATATTGGCGCCTTCAGCTACACACATACAGCCATTATTTATCAGGTTTTTAGCATCTTCTTCATTTAACTCATTCTGCGTGGCACAGGGTAAAGCTACATCCACTTTCACTTCCCATGGGTGTTTTCCGGGGAAGAAAGTAGCTTCAGGAAATACTTCCACGTAAGGTGCTACAATGTCCTGATTAGAAGCTCTGAGTTCCAGTAAATAATCAATCTTTTCACCGTTAATTCCATCAGGATCATATACATACCCGTCAGGGCCTGAAATAGTGACTACTTTACCTCCTAATTCTGTTACCTTCATAGTGGCACCCCAGGCTACGTTTCCAAAACCTGAAACGGCAACTGTCTTTCCAACGAAAGTTTCATTTTTAGTTCCCAGCATTTCCTGCGCAAAATATACAGTTCCAAAACCGGTCGCTTCAGGGCGAATGAGACTGCCACCCCAACCGAGTCCTTTTCCGGTTAATACTCCGGTATGCTCACGCTGCAATTTTTTATACATGCCGTACATATAGCCTATTTCTTTTCCGCCCACACCAATATCACCAGCAGGTACATCAGTATCAGGACCAATAATTTTCCAGAGTTCCAGCATAAATGCCTGGCAGAAACGCATAATCTCTTTGTCTGATTTTCCTTTTGGATTGAAATCAGAACCACCTTTACCACCGCCCATGGGCAATGTTGTAAGCGCATTTTTAAAGATTTGCTCAAAACCTAAAAATTTCAGGATGCTCAGGTTCACACTCGGGTGAAACCTTAACCCCCCTTTGTAAGGTCCGATGGCATTGTTAAACTGCACACGGTAACCCAGGTTCACTTCCACGCTTCCACTATCGGTTACCCATGGTACTTTAAATGTTAACACACGGTCAGGCTCTACAACTCGTTCGATAATGCCTGCTGCCTCAAAATGAGGATTTTCATTGACAACATCTTCAATAGACTCAAGTACTTCGCGCACTGCCTGCAGATACTCTACTTCACCCGGATGTTTTTTTTCCAGGTTATTCATTATTTTATTCAGGTCCATAACCTTAACATTTTGTGATTAATCTATATTGTTATTTTTTAACATTGTTAATTTAATAACAGTGCAAAATTATACTTATTTATCGACATGCAAACGATTGTTTAGAAAAAAACAGAATTTTTATTCCTTCTAAATAATTTAATCAAATTACTGATTGAACTTAAGCAAAATACACCTGTATAACTAAATTTTTAGTTATTTACTTGACAAGGGCTAAGTTTTTTATTTACTTTGCAATAATTAACTAAGTTTATAGTTATAGATATAAAGAATCACATGAAACAACTCACCCGGGCCGAAGAACAAGTAATGCAGGTATTATGGAAGCTTGAGAAGGCTTATGTAAGAGATATACTTGAACAATTGCCCAAACCAAAACCAGCCTATAATACAGTATCCACCATTGTAAGAATTTTGGAGAAAAAAGGATTTATTGGTTATAGAGCCTTCGGAAAAGCACATGAGTACTATCCGCTGGTTTCAAAAAAGGAGTACCGGAAGAAACACTTCAAAGGATTTGTGAGCAACTATTTTGGTAATTCATACATGGCTTTAACGTCCTTTTTTACCAAGGATGAGGATTTGAGCCTGCAGGAACTGGAAGAGATTAAAGCGATGATCGAAAAAGAGATCGAACAAAAGAAAAAGTAACTACTAAGGAATCAACATGGATTTTCTATTCATATACCTGATTAAATCAAGCCTGAGCTTAACTATTTTGTATGTAAGCTATGAGTTTTTTTTCAGGAAAGAAGCCTATTTTAAATTCAGCAGGTATTTTCTTCTATTTACGCTTCTGGTGGTGATTATTATACCACTGATACCTTATAATGCTACTCAAATAGTATCTGTCGCTTCCTTACAACTTAGTGAAGTGATCATCCGATCCGGAATCCCTTCATTTACACTTGATGAAGTGGTGATCCGCGGACAGAGTCCTTCCGGTACACTCATTGATTTTAACTCATTTTACACCATTCTTTTCATTGTGTATATAGCTGGTGTACTATTTAAATCATTGCAATTTATATTCAGGCTGTTGCAGATCAGAAGGCTGGTCAGTAGATCGAAAACACTTGAATTAGATGGCCTTATATTTGTTTTAACAAAGAAAGGATCCCCTACGTTCTCTTTCATGAATTGGATATTTATCGACCGGGAACTATTCAAGAAAAAAGAAGAAATTGAAGGCATCATTTCACATGAAAGAATTCATTCACAACAGGGTCATACGTACGATTTAATTATCGCTGAAATACTAACGATCATTCAATGGTTCAATCCTCTGGCATATCTGCTTAAAAAGACAATCAAGGAAAACCATGAATACATTACAGACCATGAGGTAATTGAGAATTATCAATCCATGGAGGCATACCAGTTATTGCTGGTACATCATTCAAGCGGCATAAGATCAAATGTATTAACACATAATTTTAGTTATTCACTTTTAAAAAGGAGGTTACATATGATGAGAAAATCAAAACATCCGTTGCGTTTCGCACTGGGTATGTTATTTATAGCAACCACAATGGTTGTTATCTTTTTTGCATGCTCCAGCCCGGATAAAAAACAAGTTGATCCGACTGGAGAAGTCAGCAAGGATACTGAAGCTACATTTGAAGTAGTGGAAGTGATGCCAGAATACCCGGGTGGAATGGGAGCTCTGATTGATTATTTGGGCTCCAACATTAAATATCCTGAGCAGGCGAAAAAAGACGGTATTGAAGGAAAAGTTTTTGTCAATTTTGTCATTGAAAAAGATGGTTCTGTTGGAGAAACAAAAGTGCTGAGAGGCATTGGCGGTGGTTGTGATGAAGAAGCCATGCGCGTAGTGAGTGAAATGCCTTACTGGTCGCCTGGTATGCAAAGAGGACAGGCTGTTAGGGTAAGTTACAATTTACCTATAAGCTTTAAACTTGATGAAAAGGATAAAGACACCATTTTCACCGTGGTTGAAGAAATGCCTGAATTTCCCGGCGGAACCGAAGCCTTATTTGCTTACATCTCCAAAAACATCAAATATCCAGCAAAAGCCAAAAAGGAGAAAATCCAGCGACGGGTATTTATAAGTTTTGTGGTTGAAAAAAGCGGTAAAGTAAGCAACGTGAATATTTTACGCGGTATTGGCGGCGGTTGTGACGAGGAGTCGCTAAGGGTAGTGACTGAAATGCCCGTCTGGAAACCAGGCTTGCAGGACGGAAAACCTGTCCGCGTGCAGTATAACTTGCCCATTAAATTCGCTTTAGATTAATTTTTTTTGAATTTATCAACTAGGTTTTTAGTTGTTTTTAAAGCTCCCGGACATCAATCTCCGGGGGCTTTTTATGGTTCCCTTACTTCCCTACCGTCCTTAAAATAAAGGATTTTTTCAAGCTCGCCATCTTCGTAATACCATTTTTCAGTACCATTTTTCAGGTTGTTTTTATAAACTATTTCCCTTTTCAGGTTGCCATTGGGCCACCACGCTTTCTGGATGCCACTGCCCTGTTCAAAGTTTCCCACACCTACAATATCTCCTGATGGGCCATAGTACACCCATCTTCCAGAATAAAGCCCCTTGAGGTATCCTCCTTCAATTTTAATCTTACCGCCAGGAAACCATTCGAAATATTTACCTGAAAGCGTATCATGCAAATAATTCTCCTCCAGCACTTTGTTCCCATTTGAAGCATACGTATTAGCTTTTCCTTCAAGCAAACCATTTTTATAAAAAGATTCGGTTTCAAGGTAGCCATTGTTATACCATCTTTTCAAAGAGCCATCGAGCACATTGTCTTTATAACACACCTCCTGCTCCTTAAGACCGTTTTCAAAATACCAGGTGGCTGTTCCATTCAACTTATCATTGTGGTAGCGCAGTTCTGATTTTAAATTCCCATTTTCCCAAAACGATTTTCTTGTATCTGTAGCACATGAAACCAGGCCATAAATTAGCAGCGAAATAGTTGTAAACTTAAAAAATGTATTCATGACAATATGATTAATCAGGCAGGCTGAGCTTTGTAAGTTTTAAATTATGATACCTGAGAATATTCCAGCTTCTATTTTCATAGTTTTTATAGTTCCCTGTTTCGCTGAAATGGTAAGTATTCTGGATCATATCCATTGAATAATCAGATATGCATTTTTCAAATTTTTTATCAATGTAAAACAATGACGAAAGAAAATAATACGTTATGTCAAAACCCGTAAAACCGGTAATTCCGGGTTCTGTTTTATATTGTTCCCTGAATTTGTAGATCACATCCTGGACGCGTTCCTGTTTGTAGTCAATGTAGGAGGATGTAAAATAGGTAAGGTTCAAATTACTTGACTGCACCTGATCAATATCATCAAAACGATCCCAGGTGGGTATGCCGATCAATTGAATATCAAAAGTATCCCTGTGTTCATTCAGCCTGTTCATCACATCCATCACGAACGCTTTGTTATCGCTGTAAACGATCACCAGGTTTTCCCTAATTGGCGATGCATTTTTATAAAAGGGATGCAGACTATCAACTGAGTAATTGATTTTTGTTAATGTATTATCAAACGAAGTATATCCTATCGAACTTGACAATAACGTACCAGGATATATTTCTTTTCCTTCAACCCTGAATGTTGGCATTGGGTCATTGGGGTTAAAATTCTCATTTCGCTTTGCAACTGAAACACCAAATTCAAAAAGTTCCCTGTTTCCAATTGAAACTTCACCCGGAATAACTTCTGAGATTGCATGCTGTACTTCAATTACTTTATCCGCATCTTTATAAGCTGTTTGCGTGATGAGAAAAACATTGGCGTCTTCGTAATAGGCAGGTAATAATTTCTGCAGTATTTGCAACTGGTATTCTTCAGCAGGATTCACTTTAAAGACAGTTTTGTATGTAAGCACAATCTCATCCCGGTAAGAAAATGGGTTTACTATAGGAATTCCAAAATTTCCGGCAAACAAAGCGACCTGGTCAAAATTTCGACTAAAGAAAGGCCCGATAATGAGATCCATGTCGCGCAAATTCCTATCCTTTAAAACTTTCGCTGTCTTGGTTATGCTCTGGTCTACATCATATACATATAGTTCAACGTGCATTCCTTGTTTTTCCAATGAATCTATGGCAATAAGTGCCCCTTCATAAAACGTGATAAAACGAAAAGGGTTAAAATTATCCTGCTCGTTCTGCAGAAATTGTTGTTCGTCAAGCTCTTCCATTTCTTCAAGATAAAATGGAATCATCAATGCAATTTTAAATACACGTCGCGTATCGGGTTTGAATTTTTTCCGACAGTCCATTTCAACAGGCTTATCAGGTGCTTCTTCTGCTTCGTCTTCTCCTACGTCAACGATATCAATTTCCGCAGGTTCGGGTTTGGCAATGATGGCCTTCTCCCCTATTGAAATATTGACTTTTTGTCCGGCTTCCAGGCGTTTTTCAATACCGGGATTGGCGTCGCGTATTTCATAAACCGGAATTCCGTATAACTTGGCCACTTTATTCAATCTGGTTCTGGAAGGTACAGTGAAAACAAGGTACTCATCTTTAACCTCCTTTTTTGGTATGCGTATGATCTGGCCTTCGCTAATATTTTCTGTCAAACCTTCGTTTGCAATGAACAGGTCCTTTACGGTAAGTCCGTACTGCCTTGAAATGCTGTAAAGTGTTTCTTTATTTTTTATCCGGTAATTAACGTATTGGGGCTTTTCCTTTTTCTTTTTTATCTGTGGTATCCGCAGCCTGTCGCCGGGTGTAACTGTATTACCAAGGCCTACGTTAACAGCTTTCAGTTGCTGCACATCCACATCATAATCATTGGCAATACCCAGGGTGGTTTCACCACTTTTAACCACATGCCTGAAATCAGGAACCACAGGGATATTGGGATCAAAACTCACTGTTTCAGTTTGAAGATCAACTTCCGGCTCGTCCTCGATTCTAAGGTCTGAAACACCATCCAGCTTATTAAATGCAGATTCGGCAGGGATTTTAATGTATGCTCCTTCACGAAAAGGTGCCTTCATCTCTGGATTCGCTTTAAGGATGTACTCTTCCGGCACATGGTAGGTTTCTGACAGCTCTTTAAAATTTTCACCTGTTTCAGCTATATGATAAAAATATTCAAATTCGGCAAACTTCAATTCCTTATTCAGTTCTGTTTCCTTACTGATTACCGGTATCCACATTTGCTCTCCGATGGATATTCCCTGGGTGCTCCCGGGATTTTCGTAGTAAATCTCATCTACAGTTACTTCATAGGCTTTGGCAATTGAATACACCGTTTGGCCAGCCAACACCATATGCACATAATAGCGTTTGCCTTCTTTTACTTTTACAATTTGGGATTTTTCGACGGATACATTTTGCTGGGCCTGAAAACTAATTGCCGCCAAAAGTAACATGGTACTTATAATTAACTTCTTCACAGTGATTGGAATTCTTTGAGTAAACCTGATTCAAAAATAAAATAAACCGTTAGATGAACGTACAAACGGATTGATTTGTTGTCAACATCATTTATTATTAACCGTGGAATTCATATACTTTTTTACTTCAATTTTGGTATAGAATATACGTAAGTAATTCCAACACCCGCCTTTGACTTTGCAGTTTCATTCATTGCCTCTATTGTAATCGTTGTAAATAATAGTTATGAAAAATTGAAAAACTTCAATTCAGATAAAAAGCTATATTAGATTGACTTACAGTATATTATTGTGTATATTTGTTTGTCTGCTAATATTGACTCTAATTATACTATAAGAAAAATGGAAACTATAAAAAGAACAAAGACGCTTGCCTTTTTACTAATAATCTTTTTACTTGGAATTGTATCAAAACAAGTTAACGCCCAGATTAATGGATACGAGGAGGATATTCAGGGTATCCATGTCGTTCATGTATGGGGAACTGACTACGAAATGGGCTATGCGTTGGGTTACCTTGAAGGGGACAAATTTGCGAGCATAATAGAAGACATTATCATTCCTTCCTGGGGAATTGAAGTTTGGAACCAGTACAGGGGCTGTTTCACCACCAACTTCACTGTCCCACCGCGTGCCGATGAGATGGTTGATGGTATGATCGGTGGTATTGGTGACAGGCCAGACAGCGTTATGTTTTCACCCTCATTGGGAAGAAATTATGATGACATAGACCTGCATGTTTGCCATGCCCTAACTGACCTCAGTACAGTACTGTACGGTAGCAGTTCCTATTCCTGCACTTCCTTGTCTGCATGGGATGCCGCAACAGCATCGGACCCAGAACTCCAGGGAGCTCCGTTACTTGCCAGAAATCTTGATTCAGATTACCACCCTCTATTAGCTGAAATGCATGCAGTGATCACGATGAGCCCAGACTCTGGCAACAAAGTAGTCCTCTTCGGGCAACCATTGGATCTAGATTGTTCCACGGCTATGAACGAGCACGGGATCAGTGTGACCAGGAATGCTGCATACCATGATTACATAAGCTTCTACGAACCCGCATTCATGCCAATTGGATACGCTGCTCTAATGGGATTGATGGAAGATGACTTCGACGATTCGGGAACAAACGATCTTAAAGACCTCCTGACAGCTCTGACATTTTGGAACAGAGCACCTTCTAAAAACCTTCATGTTGCCGCCCCAAGATCCCTTGGGTATCTAAATGAACCTGCAATAGTTGTAGAGATCAACAATGATTCTGGATATGTCTTCCGAACAGCGAGAAACGATCCTGTTCTCGGCCCAGCACACATGGCTGCAACCAATCATTTCAGGCTACTCTACCCCCCAAATCCGTGTAGTCGGTATGATCTGCTAAGTGACTCAATATCTGCTGACCCAGACATGACCCTGAATAGGTTCTGGGATTTCCTGGGATACTGCGATATTCCAGGTTGGCACACTTATTTGTCAGTACTTTTATTACCGGAGTCTAATAAAATCGGAATCGCATTCTGCGACAGTATACAAGAATCTTGGGAAAAGGACCCCGTTTGGCTCACATGGAATCAATTGTTCCCTACAACAGAAGTTGAACCTGTCACGATAAGCAGCGGAATCACTTTAAACTCTATTTTTCCGAATCCTTCAATAGGCACTTTTTCTATAAGTTTTAACATACCTGTAACCTCAACTGTGCTCTTTTCCCTATACGATATATCGGGGAGACTAATAAAACAGCTCCCTTCGCAAGAATATAGTATTGGCATTCATCATGTTGAATTTTGCAATATACCAGCAGGTCGTTACTTGTGCAGGATGGTTTCAAACAATTATGAAGCTTGCAAAAGCATATTAGTACTTTCTCACTAGGAATATCAGAATACAAAAGTCTGAAATTAGTGGGTTTAAAAATTCATTTGAAATCATTTAAACTCTAAAAACATCACTCCGCACTCAAACTCACGCTCACACCCAAACCCACACCCAAACCCAAACCCAAACTCAAACCCACACCTCTTTCATTCCCACTCTATTGTGGCCGGGGGCTTGGAACTAATGTCGTAAACAACCCTGTTAACGCCTTTTACCCTATTAATAATTTCGTTGGAAACCTTCGCTAAAAAGCTATATGGCAGCTGCGACCAATCTGCGGTCATGCCATCAGTAGAGCCGACAGCACGCAATGCAACTACGTTTTCATAAGTTCTTTCATCACCCATTACACCCACAGATTGAACAGGCAATAATACGGCCAATGCCTGCCACACTTCATCATACAGGTTATATTTTTTCAGACCACTGATAAAAATATGGTCCACTTCCTGTAAAATTCTCACACGCTCTCTTGAAACAGCTCCAATGATACGGATACCGAGCCCGGGACCCGGAAAAGGATGGCGATTCAGGATGAGCGGTGGCATTTCAAGCGCCCTGCCAATTCTTCGCACTTCATCTTTGAACAATGTATTGAGCGGCTCCACTACTTTGAGTTTCATAAAATCGGGCAATCCGCCTACATTGTGGTGCGATTTAATGGTAGCCGAAGGACCTTTCACCGATACGGATTCGATTACATCAGGATAGATAGTACCTTGTGCCAGCCATTTAACATCTTCAATGCGATGCGCTTCCCGGTCGAATACTTCGATAAATGTATTCCCGATGGCTTTTCGTTTGGCTTCAGGTTCATCAACACCTTCCAGTGCATCCAGGAAATGATCGGCAGCATCAACACCTGTAACATTCAAACCCAGATCCAGGTAAGAATGTAATACATCTTCAAATTCATTTTTACGCAATAAACCGTTATCGACGAATATGCAATGCAGGTTTTTACCAATGGCCTTGTGAAGTAAAATGGCCGCGACTGATGAGTCGACACCACCTGATAACCCAAGTACGACTTTATCGTTACCAAGTTGGTATTTTAAGGAACTTACTGTTGTTTCGATAAACGAATCAGGCGTCCAACTTTGCGAACATTTGCAAATTTCGACCACAAAATTCGCCAGTAATTTGGCACCTTCTGTAGTATGGTACACTTCAGGATGGAACTGGATGCCGTAGGTTTCTTCTTCCTTTATTTTATACCCGGCCACCTCAACATCGGAAGTGCTGGTTGTTTTTTCAAAGTTTGAAGGGAGTTTCAAAATGGTATCGCCATGCGACATCCATACCTGGCTGTTGTCCGACATACCTTTCATCAGGATACATTCAGGGTGAATAAAACCCAGGTTGGCCCTGCCGTATTCGCGTATCTCCGAAGGCAGCACTTCTCCTCCCTCGTACTGAGCCAGGTATTGCGCACCGTAGCATACACCTAACAGTGGTATTTTTCCCCGAATATTTTCCAGCTTCGGAATAGGGGCATCTTCATCGCGCACTGAAAAAGGGCTGCCCGATAAAATAACGCCTTTAATATCCTTATTGATGTTCGGAATTTTATTGAATGGATGGATTTCACAGTAAACATTTAACTCCCTCACCCTGCGGGCGATAAGCTGCGTATACTGCGATCCGAAATCGAGAATAAGTATGGTTTCTTGCATGCGGCAAAGATAAAATATATACGTTCCCGAAATTTAATGAAGATATTTTTTTAAAGAATTTGACAGATCAGTCGATTTGGTATAAATTAGCCCTTAAAAAAATGGCAGGACCAACCAAATCACGAAAACGTAAAAAACGTTCGAATTACAAACCACTTATCATTATTCTCATAGTGCTTGCGGCTATTGTTGTGGTATCGATAGGTATTGGTTATTTTCTAACTAAAGAAGAAGCTACCACAGAACCTGAACCAATAGAACAGAAGAAAGAACCGAACACCAATGAATTGGAAGCTGTTAAGACGCCTTTGGAGGGCACCTGGGTAAGCAATTATGATGGGGCTATTCTGACAATTAATGGGTTAACGTTTAGCCTTGATATTCCTTCTGTTGACGCTTCAGTTTCAGTGAAGGGAACGCTTGCATCTGAAAAAACCCTGATTACTTTTATCAATACTTCAGATAATAAAATATGCCCGGACATAGAAGGACATTACAAGTTTAGATTCGAAGATGATGAGGTTTACTTTACCCTGATCAAAGATAATTGTGATAACAGGAAAGAACGTATGACGATGAGTTGGTTTAAGCTCTAATAGTATAATATAGCTTCATATACTCTTTCGTTACCTAACAAATCTTCAACTACCAACCTGAATTGATTATCTCCTTTTTTCAAGCGAATTTCATATTCATAAGTAAGTAGTTGTTTTTTAGGATCATACTCCATTAAAATCCAGCGGCCATTCAAGGTAGG
>JAZBOW010000180.1:0-18659 GCA_036351335.1 Bacteroidales bacterium
TCCATACAGATTTATTCGTATGGCAAGCATGTATACATCAAAAAAGAAGATATAAGTAGTTCGGGTTATGTAATGCTGTATGATATGTATGGCCGGGAAGTGCTCTCACAACTGATCGAACAGACGAGTCTGATGAAAATTCCTGTTCAGCTCAATAATAGCTACCTTGTCGTGAAAGTGATCAGCGACAGCAAAGTATTTACTTCAAAAGTGTATATCAAATAGCCTGAATGCCGCCTTACTTGAGGGTGAAAGTGGTTTCCCCGATTACATGGTCTCCCTCAAAAACATCCACATTGTAAGTGCCGGGTTGCAATTCGAGTGAAGGCCTGCGGTTCCAGTACATGCACACTTCCTGCGCCACATTCTGATAATCCACCTCTTCTATAATCGAATACTGGACAAGTTCTCCCTGGTGCATAAACGTATATTCTTCGCCCCTGCCTTTCACCAGGATTTCTTCATCGGGTTGTGCGATGCGCACATAAATGGTTTTGAGGCCTGGTTCTAAAATAGAGTTTTTGCCAAGTGTAAAACAAATCTTCACACGGTCAGTACGTTTTGTTTTATCCGTTTCTGATTCTTTTCCACTTCCTCTTACATGCACCGGAATACTGCTGAGGTTATAAGTACTTAAAATGGCTGCTTCTTCAACAATGGTGACAAGTTCTTCTTTGTCTTGTTCCAAATCACGGTTCTTTCGTTTTTCCTGTTGTATTTCTTCTTTAATTTGAAGATTCTCCTCTGTCAATGCCTCATTGACAACAACAATAGAATCCATCTTCCTGATATAGCCCTGCGAAATAACTTGCAAACGGTCCAGCTTCTTTTTTACCTTATAATAATCCCACTTATAATTCAACAACTGTTTGATTTCGGCGGCATTTGCCTGTATCACACTATCCACAGTAACAAGAGAATCGGATAAATCACCATAAGATTCCTTGATTTGTGCGTGTTCGAGCATCAGCGAATCTAATTCGCTTACCAGTTCAATACGTTGCATTTCTTTCTCGGTAAGCAATTCACTCATATTTCTTTTTACGGATATTAACCAGACAGATAGCCCGATAATTCCCACAGCCAGCACAATCAGTAAAATGTATAACCACAAATTACTGTTTTTTGGAGCTGTTGAATTTGAAAGATTTGAATTTTCCATGACCTGTTGTTTTATTTAGCAAAAGTAATGACTATCAATACGAAATGCAAGATAGTGTAAACTCTTCTATTAGAACGCTATTGATATTATAAAATTATTTGCGTGCTTTTAATTTTAGGAAATCTTATAAAAAAGAAAGGCGCAATGAATACGCCTTTCAGATTATCTTTTTATGTGTCTTCTAATGCGCTGCACCTTTTACCTTAAACTGATCTCCGGTTTCTTCAATTACTTTTCTGTAGAAATCTTCGCCATAACCTGGCTGTTTTACGTCGGGGGTCACATATTTGTACTCCTCCGGTACTTCTTTATCAGTTTTGATGTTGCCATCCATATATTTCACGAATAAATGCGCATACAGATTTTTCCATGTTTTAAAAACACGTTCAGCTACACTATTTGAATATTCCGTCAGGAAGTTGACAGCCATATCTTCGTTTGTTGCCAATAACTTTTCAGCAGCTGCGTCAATAGCAGGAGTAAAAGCAATAAACTCTTTTTCCAGTTTTTGCTGAATGGCTTCAATTTCAGGATGGATATCGCTATAACGGGTGTAGGCTAAATTTTGTACCTGGTTAAATACCCAGAAACCTGAGGTTTCTGACCATTCCATCATGGAGCCATTTCCTGTGGCAAAATTATGAGGAATGGCTGTCATACTTGCATACATTGGCATATAGACAGTACCAGATGCGTCGTCAACGCCCCACCATATAATGCCACCAATTTGGTCTGGTAACCAACTACGCGATTGCGTTACAAATGAAAAACCGGTTTGTTGGGTTGCTGTGGCACGTTCATTACAATACGTAACATCATCAACTTTCCATGTAAGTGGGCGCCAGCGGTAAGGTACACCATAAGGACCCGCTCCGGCGTCTTTGCTCATATCCAGTTCCGTGTTTTCAAGATGGTCGCGCATAAAGTTCATCATATCGTGCACGCTTACTTTTGCATCCGGTTTTACCCACAAAGGCATGCGGTTTGAAGCATAATTTTTTGGTGTCATGGGTTCGCCTTCTTCATGTGCTTTCGGGTGTTCAATATCGCCTTTTACGTAATCCCAGTATTGGTCCATGCCACCCGTAACTTTGTTAAACATGCTCCACACCCTGATTTCACAAAAGCGTGCGCCACCGAAATCAACCGGGGCATATACATCGGAGAAAGAAAACTCTTTGTCTTTGCCCTTATAGAGACCTTTGTCTTTGGCAAAAGAGATCACATCATCAGCATACACACATGAAACGCCTTTGTTGTAGACGTCTTCCATATTTTTGGAAGAAATGGCACTTTTATTATCATTTAAAGGAAAGGTGGTAATACGTGCCTGGTTGGCATGTCCTGAGACATAACCATCAGGGATCAACAAAGCTACCCAAACAGCACCTTTCTCACCTTCGCCTTTACCAATCAGATCCATGATCCATACTTCATCTTTATCAGCAATAGAAAATGATTCACCACTGCTGGCATAACCATATTCTTCAACAAGTTCAGACATAATTCTAATAGCATCGCGGGCTGATTTGGCACGCTGCAGGGTCACATAGATCAAACTACCATAGTCCATTATCGCACCTTCCTGCGAACCAAGTGCCGATAAGCCTCCATAGGTGGTTTCGCCAATAGCTACCTGGTGTTCATTCATATTTCCCACCACATTATAGGTTTCAGTTGCCTGAGCTATTTGCCCCAGGTATTTACCGGTATCCCATTCGTAAATATCCATCATGGCGCCTTCATCCCAGGTGCCGGCTGGCCAATGATATAAATCACCGTATAGCACATGTGAATCGGCCGCGTAGGAGATCATAGTGGATCCATCTACCGATGCGCCTTTTGTGATAAGGTAATTGGTACAGGCCCATGCTGAGTTAATTGTGCCTGTGATCATAACTATCATAAAGGCAATGCTTAAAAAATTTCGTTTCATAGAAGAATTATTTTTTGATTTAAATGATTGAATTTTCAAGAGAAATACAAAAATAATAGAATTGTTGATTTGGGTATTGATAATGCCAGAATATCCTTCAAAAAGAAGAATGCTACTTACAAAATTTTCAGTGTATTTTCTTTGTCCCGTTTTAATTGTTGTGATAATTCTGTAAGGCTATCAAATTTACGTTCATCACGCATCCTGTCAACAAAAATGATGGTGATTTCTTCGCCGTATATCTGCTGGTCGAAATCAAAAATATGGACCTCAATGGTAAGGTCGCCATGATCTACCGTAGGCCGGTAGCCGATATTACACATACCCTTATAAAGTTTACCCATATAGGTAACCCGGCAAGCATACACACCCACAGCCGCAATTAGTTTATATTCATCTGCTACCTCTATATTGGCAGTTGGAAATCCAATATTGCGACCAATAGATTTGCCTTTCACAACTTTTCCTGTAATGGAATATTCATATCCCAGGAAATTATTGGCAGCCAATACAGCACCGCTATTCAGCAGCTTGCGAATTTTTGTTGAACTTACCGGTACATCATTCACATATTGTGCTTCCACTTTTATTACTTTAAAACCTTTTTCTTCTCCAATTTTTGAAAGCATATCAAAACTGCCGCCCCTGTCTTTTCCAAAATGATGGTCAAAACCAGTAACAACAATTTTTGGATGTATTTTCTCCACAACAAGATCATTGATGAATTCCTCGGATGAAATACCGGCAAACTCTTTATTGAATGAAACGATGATCAGATGATCAATACCGGATTCTTCCAGGCGATTGATCTTTTTTTCCTGGGTGTTGATGAATTTGAGGTATTCACTATCGAGGCCAAGTACAATTCGCGGATGTGGATAAAAAGTGATGACCACGGTTTCACCATCAATAGTTTCTGCTTCTTGCTTCATAATGTTAAAAATCGCCTGATGCCCCATATGAACCCCATCGAAAGTGCCGACAGTTACTACGGCGTTTTTAACCGTTTTAAAATCTTTTATGCAGTTGTAGATTTTCACTAAACAAGCTTATTTTTAAGAAGATATTCCGCAATTTGCACCGCATTAGTAGCAGCACCTTTTCTCAGGTTATCGCTCACTACCCACATATTAAGGGTGTTGGGTTGCGAAAGATCGCGTCTTAACCGCCCAACGAAAACTTCATCTTTGCCTTCAGCCAAAATGGGCATTGGGTACATATTGCCTTCCGGGAAATCAAAAATAACCACACCGGGCATGGTTCCCAGCAAGCGTTTTACCTCTTCCAGCACAAAGTCATTTTCAAATTCAATATTTACAGCTTCCGAATGTCCGCTAACAACTGGCACACGCACAACGGTAGCTGTTACTTTTACGTTCGACCGGAGTATCTTTTGTGTTTCATTCACCAACTTGAGTTCTTCAGTCGTGTAGCCGCCTTCAGAAAAATCGCCACCCTGCGGAATCACATTCAGGTCTATCTGATGCGGATAGCATTTTTCTCCTTTTATATTGCTTCTTTCGTTCATTAATTGCTGAACGCCTTTCGCGCCGCTGCCGCTCACCGACTGGTAGGTAGAAACGACCACCCGTTTTAACCCGTATTTGTTGTGTAAAGGGTTGAGTGCCATCACAAGCTGGATGGTAGAACAATTCGGATTGGCAATGATTTTATCACGATTTGTGAGTACGCTTCCGTTAATCTCCGGCACAATAAGGGGTACATTTTCATCCATCCGCCAGGCCGACGAATTATCAATGACTGTTGTTCCCGCTTCCATAAATTTTGGCGCCCATTGGCTTGCTATAGAACCACCTGCTGAAAAGATGGCAATGTCGGGCTTTGCAGCTACAGCTTCTTTAAGAGAAATCACTCTAAGATCTTTTCCGGAAAATGAAATATGCTTCCCAACTGATTTTTCTGATGCAACGACAAGTAATTCTGAAATGGTGACAGATTTTTCTTCCAGCACTTTAAGAATTTCTCTACCTACAAGTCCGGTAGCTCCAATGACGGCAATCTTCATTTTTTGTTAAATTTACCCCATGAAATAAATGAGCTGCAAAATTATTAAAAAAATGAGATATTTTTTTGTACTGCTTTTATGCTTTCCTTTGGTTGTAACAGCACAGGTTTTTGATGATTTTGAAGACGGTGATTTTACCAGCAACCCTAAATGGACGGGCACCACAGATAAATTTATCGTAAACAGCAGTACCCACCTTCAGCTCGATGATACGGATGCAGGCCTGTCGTTCCTGAGCACTTCAAATACAACAGCAATTGATGCCGAATGGCGTTTATGGATAAAGCTTGCATTCAGTCCTTCGGATAATAACAACGCCAGGTTTTACCTGATCAGCGATCAGCAGGATGTAACACAAGCAATAAACGGTTATTTTTTACAATTTGGTGAGGGCGGTAGCGACGATGCCATTGAACTGTTCAGGCAGGATGGTAGCAGTACACAGTCGGTTTGCAGAGGTACCAGCGGATTGGTTGCCGCATCATTTGAAATACGTGTGAAAGTAACCAGGGATGCTGCAGGCAGTTGGCGGGTTTTTGCAGATCCATCGGGGGGCGACAACTTCCAGTTGGAATGCGAAGGAAATGACGCCACTTATACTACGACAAATAATATAGGTCTGTATTGCAAATACACCGTAAGCAACAGCACAAAATTTTATTTTGATGATGTGTATGCCGGGGATATCATCGTGGATAATGACTCTCCGGTGCTTCTTTCTGTAAATGCAGAAACCAACACCACACTACTGCTGGTATTTAATGAATCAGTGGATGTGCTGAGTGCCCAAAATGTGCAAAATTATCTCGTGGATAATGGAATTGGCGCACCGTCAAGTGCTACCCTCGTGGAAGGGAATACTGCGCAGGTACTCCTGCAATTTACTGATGCTTTCGATAATGGATTCAATTATACCCTGTCAGTTTCCGGTATTCAAGATCTTTCAGAAAATGTAATGATCCCGCAACAAATACCCTTTTCATATGTTGTGGCTTCCACTTCAGATGTGGTAATCAATGAAATCATGGCCGATCCCTCACCTCAGGTCGGACTGCCGAATTTTGAATACCTCGAACTTTTTAATCAAACAGATGCCAATATCAGCCTGACTAACTGGACGCTCATTGTAGGCACAAGTGAAAAAGTATTTGAGAATATATCCATTGAACCAAATGGATACCTCATCGTGGCAAAGGATGATGCCGAGCCGGAATTATCAGTTTATGGAAGTTTTTATGGTTTCAGCAGTTTTTCATTAACCAACAGCGGACAAATACTGGAACTGAAGAACAAAGACGGCATCCTCATTTCATCAGTTACTTATGATGATAATTGGTACAAGGATCCTGATAAAGAAGACGGTGGCTGGTCGCTGGAACAGATCAATCCTTCCAATATTTGTTCTGGCGGTGATAACTGGCTTGCCTCAAATGACCCGAGAGGCGGTACCCCCGGAACGGAAAATTCGGTATATGACGATATTATTTTACTGCCGGGTATAGAACGGTTTGAAGTGTTTGCCAATAATATTCTGCATCTGTATTTTAACCAGGCAATGGACCTGCAAAGCCTTGAAGTTGCTGAACATTACTCTGTAGACAAAAGCGTAGGAAATCCTTCCATAGTATTTATTAATGAAAATGAATCCAATTTCGCGGAACTGTATTTTTCCGATGCGTTTCAGCCGGGTGAAATTTATAATTTAACTGTAAAGAGCGAGGTTACCAACTGTCTGGGTTTGCAGATGCCAAAGGATACCATCATTGGTTTCGGATTGGCCGAAATGGCAGATTCAATGGATATTGTGATCAATGAAGTGCTGTTTAACCCATGGACTAATGGGGTGGATTATGTGGAACTATACAACCGCTCAGAAAAGATCGTTGATTTGAGCACCTTGCAATTGGGTACGGTCAAATACAGCCCGCCAAATCCTCCTGACACTTCTTTTTATCGCATCAGCTATCAGCAACATATTCTCATTCCACAGGCCTATGCCTTGCTTACTTCTTCGCCTGAATCAGTAAAAAAGCAATATTATACCTCCAATCCCGATGCGTTTATCAAGTTGGATCCGTTTCCGGCCTATAATAACGATGAAGGAACCGTTATTTTAACAACAGTAACATCTGGGGTGCTTGATCTTTTTGATTACGCGGAGAACATGCATTATCCTTTGTTGAATTATGTGGATGGCGTATCGCTTGAAAGGGTGAATTTTAATACAGCTACATCCGATCTGAATAACTGGCATTCGGCTGCTGAAAGTGTGGGATTTGGCACACCGGCATATCCAAATTCCCAGTTTGTAAATGACGAAATTTCAGACGATCCCATTGTGCTGGAACCCGAGATATTTTCGCCGGATAATGATGGCTACAACGATTTGATCAGTATTAAATATACTTTTGACCAACCGGGATATAACCTAACAAGCAGGATTTACAATGCCAGGGGCCAACTGGTGAGAGAACTGGTAAATAATGAATACCTGGGCACCAATGGTACGATAAACTGGGATGGTATACAGGATGACAATACAAAAGCGCCCATTGGTATTTATGTGTTTTATATACAGATATTTGACCTTGAAGGAAACGTAAAACAGTATAAAAAAACAGGCGTGCTGGCCACAAGATTATAGGCTTTAAGAAAATTTACCCTAAAGAAAATATATGACCATCTTCATCATTTCGTTGCTGATTTTTTATTTGCTAATTCCCCTTATTATAAATTATATGGTCTACAAAAGTTCTTTTCTAAGAAGACTTGGTGCCATTATGATTGCATATGGAATTGGCCTGATTATCGGGAATATGGGTATGTTTCCGCAACCAAGTAAAACCATGGTGGAACTGGTAAACCACAAGGAAGTAGTGCTCACCGAAGATCTTGTGAATGAGGTGTATCCAGATAATGAAGCGCTGGTCATTAAAAAAATGAAGGTGAACAAACAGTTGGTAAATGACCTTTATGAGCATGGCACACTTACGGAAGACGATGTGGAATATTTTAATGTTTTTAAACTACAAGATACCCTCACCGGACTTATGATTTTACTTGCGTTTCCTCTCTTGTTGTTTTCTTTGAATGTCAGAAGTTGGTTTAAAGTGGCCGGCAAAACCTTTCTCTCATTAGTATTGGGGCTGGTTTCGGTAATCATACCTATACTAATCGGCTATATCCTCTTTCATGATACCGTAAGGGAAGCATGGAAAGTTGCCGGAATGATGACAGGTGTTTATTCAGGAGGTACGCCCAACCTGGCCGCCATTCAAAGAGCCTTAGGCGTGAACAACCTCACCTACATTATGACCCACACATACGACCTGATCATTGGAGCGGTATTTCTGCTTTTTGTCATGTCGTTCGGGCAACGCCTCTTGCTTAAATTTCTACCGGCATATAAAGTACAGGGCATAGCCGAAGATGATAATTCAAACTTTCCGGACAGCACCGATGAAAGAACCTTTTTCGATGTATTGCAAAAAAAACATATTTTACCACTGCTTGGAGCGCTTGGTATTACCCTGCTGATTGTGGGAATTAGTGTGGGCTTGGGTGAGTTTGTTACCGGCGATCAAAAAACGGTAGCCATTATTTTAGCAACTACAACCCTTGGTATTCTGGCTTCCCTGATCAGGAAAGTGAACAGGATAGAACGGACGTTTGAGTTTGGGATGTATTTTATACTCGTTTTTAGTGTGGTAGTAGCTTCTATGGCGGATTTACGAAATTTTGATATGTCGTATATCCATATATTTTATTGGGTAGCGATTGTTTATGCCGGATCACTAGCCATTCATGTAGCATTGGCAGCCTTGTTTAAAATAGATGCCGATAATGTGATTATTGTTTCGACCGCACTATCTTGCTCACCGCCTTTTGTTCCCGTGGTTGCCGGTGCGTTAAATAATAAAGAAATCATTCTTTCAGGTCTCACCGTAGGCATCATTGGTTATGCCATTGGCAATTACCTAGGTATTCTGGTAGCAGAAGTGTTACTTTATTTCGGATAGCTTAAAACAGGAAATTTAGCCCGATGTACAATCCTGATGTACCATCTTTGGCGCTAAGTGCCCGGCCATAATCCACGGCAATAATGAAATTCTGGTTCATGCCAATGTGCAATCCGCCACCAAAACCACTGTGGAAATTTTCGGCTCCCAGGTCGAAATACACTTCTTTTTCATCATCGGGTACATTTTCATTTACCGCATTTTCAATGTCGATATACTGGATAACCCTGCCCGTATCAAAAAATCCGCTTAGAGCCATATACCAGTTCTGGTTGATAAAACTGAAATACCAGAATTGCCATCTTAACTCAAAATTACCATATACAATTCCGTCTCCAACTACCCTGTTGCGCTCGATTCCCCGAATTGTTTTAGCGCCACCCAGACCTTCGTTGTAAGCACCTTTCATAGTTACAAAATACATCAGTCCCTGCGCGTAATAGGGAGTATGACCGGCCACATTTACCTGCATGCCCAAACGGTAGGCAAACGATAAGCGGTTCTTTACAAGCGTAAAATATTGGCGGTGGGTTATGGCAAATTTGATAAAACCCTCATCCATGTCAGAAGTAAATTTGGGTGCCATGGCCAGGATAGCTTCAGTCCATATACCTTTTGTTGGAAGCGCATCATTATTACGGCTATCATAAACCAAACCCACTTTAAAAACAGTGAATAAACCACCGGCTCTTTCATTTTTTGGAATCAAATTCCAGGAGTTATATTTTTGAAACAATCCAGCAGTATCTGGTAGTATTTGGTCTTCATCTTTGCCTTTATTTAGCTTGGCGATATCAACGGTATCCATTTTAATGCTGTAAAAGTCAGCGCCGGCCATCCAGCGGAATTTATCGCTGGTGATCTTACCCTGAAAATCAAGCTTGGCCCTGAAGAATTTCCGGTCTGTTCTGTAAAAAACCCTCGAAACATAATCAACATTTTCGTCATCAGTCCATTCGGGATTGTAAACAGCCTCATAACCATTAAAACCATAAAATTTGAAAACACGGTCAGGTAGGTAGCTCAGGTCGAAAGAAGTGCGAATACCCTTGATCAGTTTATCTGAATCATAATAGAATCTGAAAATACCGCTTCCTTTTAAATACCATGAACCTTCCACATAAATCGAATGGTCATACTTAGGATAACGGGAACCATCGCCATAATGGTACATATTGACCAATGCGCCTAATTGTAAGCCGAGGTCAGAGTCGTATGAGATAACCGGAAGTCCGCCAAAATTCCATCCTTTTTTAATTTTCTCTTCTTTCTCTTTCTTTTGATAGGTTGTATCGTTTTGTGCTGATGAACTGAAAGCGCATAACATGGCCGTGGCCAAAACAAGCAAGCTGAAGTAAATTTTTCTCATAAATGATGATTTAGGGTTTTATTCTTTTAAAAATGATCCGCTGTTTATTATTTTTTCGGCCTCAACAACCACATAGGTATACATGCCGGATGAGAATTTAGAAATATCCAGTGAAATTATTTTTTTATGAAATGCAGTAGTAACCATCATCCTGCCCTCCTGATTATACAGGATAAGTTCCCGGTTTTTTCCGGTTTTTTCTATTTCAAAATGGATGATGGACGCGGAAGGATTAGGATATACATGCAATGCGATCGGTTTTTCCCATAAATTGATAATCCCCGTATTGGTTGAAATACTCAGGCTGTCGACTAGAAGTACTGATCCGTTGTGCGACATATTTTGGAGTCCCTCATCCGTGGTCGACATGATAAGCACATTGAACGTATCAGGAATATGGCCGTTGAGGTATTTCATTTTTACGGTAAAAGGTGTCCAATCAGCAGCATCATTTAAATAGGTGTAGCCACGACCAATAGTATCATAATCTTCATTTGCACGGTTACGGAAGTTATACATCAATATCACTGCCGAATCATTGCCAACGCCCTGGTATTTATACATACCCTTAAGCTCAAATACATTCTGCTGAAGAAATAAGCCACCGGAATATGAAAATGTCTGTGTAAAAATATCAATATTGAATTTGGCCAGCGTGATCACACCTGGTGCTAAAAAAGTCTGATCTAAAAAGCTGAGCACCTTCGATTCTAAATGTGCTGAATAAGATCCGTAATAGGCATCTTCACTTTTACTAACCACGCTCTGGCCAGCTATACTTGTATATACATTGGGGGTATTCCAGTTTTTAGGGTTTTGGTAATTATTGGTCTGCACCCACTCTTCAAAACTATTATTAGGGATCTGTCCGAAACTATATGCCGCAATTAATATCAAGGGAACAATAAGAAGCCTGTTTTTCATAATTTTTAACTTTTGCGGGTTTATCAATTATGCATCTTTGTGAATTGGTTGCTAATTTATAGTTTATATTCGTTAACGCAAATTATTTTTATTCTCGCTTAAGTGATTTCATACCTTAAATATGCCCTCCTGGTTATTATAAGCCTCTTTTGTCTGTTAAAAGCAGAAGCTTTAAAAGCGCAGCAATTACCCGATAGTGTGTTTATTTTTACCGGAAAGGTTGTAAGTAACGATAGCCTTATCGCGATACCAAATGCGCATATTATCTCCAAATTTAATCATTGGGGAACCATTAGTGACAATGAAGGTATGTTTAAAATGTATGCCAGGGCGAACGATTCATTACTTGTAACATCAGTAGGTTACAGGCCACTTATATTTGGTATTGAAAGATCGATGGTGAATGAAAGCAAAGCGTATCAGATATTGATGGAGGTAGATACTATTAAAATCAATGAAGTGATTATTCGTGCATTTTGGGATTACCAAACATTTAAACTGATTATATCTCAAATGGAACCCCTTGATTTTGATTACGAAAGGATCAACTTTGATGAAAATTTAATGTTGTCGTTACCCACAACAGGCACAGGTTTGAGCCCTATACAGGCATTGTACAACCGTTTTAACAAAAACGAACGATTAAAACGCAAGTTATTAAAAATCAGGAGAGAGTATAATGAGTTAATGATGCAGATGGGCCGGCCAAATGACACGGTACCTTCTAAACCTGAGCATATGCAAGTGTCGCCACGCTAACTTTGGTATCCGGAATTTCAAGTAATGGTAGTATGCAGGCCTCCATGGTAGCCCCGGTGGTTAACACATCATCAATTAATATCAAGTGTTTGCCTGCAAATTCATTCGCATCAGTTACCGTAAAAACACCTTTTACATTTTCCCAGCGGGTATAGCGGGCTTTTTTCGTTTGAGAAGAAGTATAAGATTGCCGTACTAAATTATTGATTGAAACCGGAATTCCCAATGAAGTTTGCATGCCTTTTGCGATCACTTCACTTTGGTTAAAACCTCTTTTATATTGTTTTTTAGGATGCAAAGGAATCGGAACAATCATATCTGCCGTATTAAAAATGGGGCTTTCCTTTATTGATTCGCCAAACAACCTGCCCATGAATACGCCCACTTCTTTATGTCCTTTGTATTTAAGTGCGTGCATCAACCGCTGGACGTGGCCTCCTTTGTTAAAAAATAAAAATGAAGTAGCCGAATGAATATGAACCCTACCCCAGAATATCTGGGAGATGATATTGTCTTCGTGCAGATGAAAACCTGTTTTTGGAAGTTTAAAATAACATGAAGAACAAACAACTTCTTCTTGCTCTATCAGGGCTTCGCCGCATGCATAGCAAGCATTTGGGAAAAACAGATGAATAACATCCGAAATCCACAATCTATCAAAGAAGGTCTTTTTTCTTGTCATTGGTAATCAGGGAAACAAAGGACTAAATTAAGAAATTATCCGTAATTTATTTTTGGGAATCTGGATAAAGATGATCTGGTTGATAGCTTCAATCTTGATACGCACTTTATGTTTCTTTTTCACTTCAACCAATTCGCCGGTCAACCCGGTCATATGGCCCGATATCACTTCAACGACCTGGCCTTTTTCCCATGACATATCTGTGATTTCTTCAGGTTCTGCATCTTCAAGAAAAAATTTGATGGCTTCAATCTGTTGTGGGGGAATTGGAACGGCTTTTCCTTCAAAAGTAATGTAGCGCACCACATTGTAGGCTTTTAACACATCATAATATTGAGCAGGTTCGATGTGCACAAAAATATAGGATTTGAATAAAGGTTCAACTACCCATTTTTTCCGGTCGCTCCACTGTTTTAAAACCTTGATCAATGGCAGGTAATGGTCAAATCCAAGCTTTTCAAGTTCAGCAGAAACTTTTTTCTCTGTCCGCGATTTTACATAAATGGCAAACCAGGATTTGTGCATGCTTAATTTGCTGTTTTATTTGAGAAAGGAATGGCGTTCACCTTTCATTTCAGGTACTTGATTGCGGATTTTATGCGCAATTTCAATGCTGTTTCCAGCTTCGGTAATACCATAGCCTTTACCCTCTAATATTTGCTGATAGCTTAAGGTATGCAGATCAGTAAAGCCGCCACTGAATTCAATCTCCCGGTTGTCGATTTTTATGGAGCGGAATGTCGGTTGTCCGTTTTTAATCGCTTTTTGAGGTAAATCTTCCCGATCGATACTCAAATACCATTTTACATTGGCTTTTTCAAGCTGCAAAAGACCCGATGCTTTGTTTTCATTTAGAAGATGCACCTGGCTTTGTTTCATATCTCCAAAAATCCAACTGAGCATGTCAAAAAAATGAATTCCTATGTTGGTCACCACACCACCAGATTTCTTTATATCTCCTTTCCATGAATAGTGGTACCATTTTCCTCTGGAAGTAATATAAGAAAGTTCAATGTCATGTATTTTACCGGTTTTTTCCGTATCAAATTTATTTTTTAATTCGATAATGGAGGGATGGTGCCGAAGCTGAAGGATGTTATATATTTTTTTTCCTGTTTCTTTTTCAATATCCTCGAGGCCTTTTAAATTCCATGGATTAAGCAAAAGCGGCTTTTCACAGATGGCATGGGCATCATTCCTTAATGCCAGCCGGATATGTGCATCGTGTAAATAATTGGGCGAACATATCGATACATAATCCACCTTTCGTTCACCAGATTTCCTTAGTTTATCCAAATGACGATCAAAACGTTCGGGCTCTATGAAAAAATCGGCATCAGGAAAATAACTGTCAATAATGCCCACACTGTCAAATGGGTCTAAAGCAGCTATCAATTCATTGCCCGTTTCTTTTATGGCTTTCATGTGCCTGGGGGCGATGTACCCTGCCGCACCGATCAACGCAAATTTTTTCATCTAAACTATGTATTATCTATTCCTGAAATCAGTCTTCGTTAAATAGTCGTTTTAAAAAGGATTTTTTCTTTTCGGGCTTATCATCCGTATAGTAGCCGTATCCATACCCATAGCCGTATCCATACCCATATCCATATCCGTATCCGCGGCCATAGCCATACTGATAGCCATACACACCGCTGGTTGCGATATCATTTACAGCAACACTCATTTTCATACCCCGGTCTTCAATTTCATTAATAATTGAGCCAAATACTTTCTTATGGGTGTATCGCTGTCGGACAATGAAGAGGTTCACATCCGAGTGATCCATCAGGAGGTAGGCGTCTGTAACCAGTCCGATTGGTGGTGTATCCAGGATAATGTAATCATACCTTTTTCGCAGCTCTTCGATCAATATTTTGGTTTTGTCGGAGGCGATCAATTCTGCAGGATTGGGAGGCACGGGCCCTGCCATGATGATATCCAGGTGTTTTAATTTGCCCGAAGGCTGAATGATATCGTCCAGTTCGCTATCGTCAATGAGGTAAGAAGTCAGCCCTTCATCATTGGAGAGGCCAAAATCCTGGTAGATTTTAGGTTTCCTGAGGTCAAATCCCAGTAGGATTGTTTTCTTTTCATATTGGGCATATACGCTGGCCAGATTGATGGAGATAAACGTTTTTCCGGCGCCAACCATATCCGAAGTTACCATGATCACATTGGTATCTTTGCCTTTGGTGAGGTATTGTATGTTGGTTCGCATCGAACGGAACGATTCGGAAATACTCGACTTCGGAAAACTGCCCACTACCATATTGGTTTCCTTGTTGGAATGGTTTATTTGCCCGACAATCGGGAAATTGGTCAGCTTTTCAATATCTTTTCTTTCAATTACGGTGTCGTTCAGATAATCTTTACCTAGTACATACACCACCGGAAATACAAGTCCCAGAATCAAAGCAATCATGTAGTTCATTGTTTTATTCGGAGCTACACCCCTGCGCAAATCATATCGTGCTTCGTCAATCACCTCGTTATCGGGTACGTTGGAAGCTTTGGTAATTTGCGCTTCCGATCTTTTCTTTAACAAGAAAGTATATATACTATTAGCCAGGTCAAAGCGGCTTTGGTAGCCGAACAACTCATATTGTGTTACAGGGAGACGCGAGGCTTCACTGTCAAGTGTTGCTAAAAGATCATCGATTTTTTGATTGGTTTCTTTCAGATTTTGCAGGTTGTTTTTTATGTTTTCAAGTATGGCTTGTTTGGCACTGTTAATTTTTGTGTCGATCACTTTGAGAGAGGGGCTATTTTCCGTTGCAAATAATAAGGCATCCTCTCTTTCAGCGTATAAACTGAGCAATGCACCAAATAAGGAGCCAAGTACCGGATCTTCAATGCCCATTGAGGAAGGAGCAATCAAACTTTCAGGATTGTCAATGTTGCTTCTGACGTAATTATCTAGGTTTTTATAGTATGAACTCGTAACAACAATCAGGGCCTTTTCTTTTTCAAGTGCAGCGGCTTCCTGCATGATCTGCTCCGTTTCAAAGCTGATATTCATGATTTTGTTGTTCGCCTGAAATTGTTGCAGATCCTCTGCAGCGCGCAATACTGAATCGGAAATTATGCCCAATTGGTCTTCAATAAAATCAATGGTATTCTGAACTATAAGGTTCTTTTTCTCAAGACTCTGGCTTAAATACACATCGGTTAAGGTGTTAATAAAACTAACCGCCTTGCGCGCATTTTTACTACGCATTTTAATGCTTAATATAGAAGACCCTTCAGTAATGGGCGACACAGTAAAACCCCTGAATGCGCCTGTTAAGCTGAAGTAATCCCTGAAGACAAAGTCATAACTCCTGTTCACATGTGCTTTCGGCCTGAAACGGTCGTTAGCGATAACTTTAAAAGTATTATGTGGTGTGCTGATTGTTTCGCCAAATCTGAAACTTTGATTCACCTCAAACTTACCAGTTTTACTATCCGTATATTTGGCTTTGCTGTAATCATACATCCGCACATATTCACCGGCGGCTTCCAGCCGGTATTCGCTGGTACTTAACAGGGTGATAGTATAACTGAGCCCGGTAGCTTGTGGAACCGCAGTATCAAAAACCACTTCAAAAGGCGCTTCATGGTATAATTCCCGCCTGATCATGCTTCTATCTTCAAAATAAGATACCTCGAAATCAAGGTGCTGAATGACTTTAAAAACATGAGAAAATGATCTTAGTTTGACAACTTCATTTTCTATGCTTTTATTCTGGCTGTATAAACCGATACCAATAGCCCTGGAAGGATCTGCCATCGATTGGTCTTGCTTGATCAGCAATGTGGCATCCACTTCATAAACCGGAGCCGTGTAATTATTGAATAAAAACGCGACCACAATGGCGACAAATACCGTGAGCACAAACAAATACCAGTGCTTAACGAACTTAAATATCAGCACTTTGAAATCTACGCTTTCTTCCTGAAGATGGATACCTTCTATCGGGTCTGTATTCATTGCGTTTTATTTTAATAATGCGACCATAGCGAGAATAAATGAAATAGTGCCCATCACCATGCCATAGGGGAATGTTGTGAATGCGAATTGTTTCATCTTTATTGGCTTAACATATATAATATCATCGGGCTGCAGGTAAAAATAATCGGATGACAGAAATGACCGGCTTGACATATCTACCTGCCTGACTTTTGAACCGTCTTTGGTTTTTCTAATGATTGTTACCTCATCCCTGATAGAAAAATCGGTCATGTCGCCTGCCATGGCCATGGCTTCAAACAGATTAATATCTGTTTGGTAAATATTATATTGGCCCGGTGAATTCACTTCGCCTAAAATAGTAATGTTGAAATTCACCAGTTTCACTATCACAACAAATTCCTTTATGTAAGCAGCCAAATGTTCAGTGAGCAGGTTCGTAATTTCTTCAACGGTATGGTTTTTCACATATATTTTTCCCACTAGCGGGAATTCAAGATAACCCTCTTCCGAAATGGTATAGCTATTTAAATAGTTGCCGCCGCCTGCACTTGAGCCACCACCTCCGCCAGACCCCATCGGGTTCAGTATATCGTTGGTCGTTTCGTCCATGCTAACAATTTTAATGTACAGGTTATCGCCATTTTGAACCTTATAAGTTACTTCCCTGTCATTTACAAATTCAGTTAAAGTATCAGCATCCGACTTGACACGCATATACAGCATTTTCTTTTGCGGCACACACGATGAAAGAATGAAAATGATCAAACTTAGTCCGATGAGCGTTTTGACATTAAACCAGGAGGTGTTTTTCATTGACGTGTAGCTTAGGCTTCTTTCGTTTATGGTTATATGCAAATTTAGTCCTTTTTTATAATTAGATATACCATGCCCCCAACACAATCTTTGCACAAATGATTCTTAATAACAATGGATTAGATTTATGGTTGGGTGGAATACATATGAATATTGAATAACTTTGCCGAAAAACTTGCATTATGGCAAATAGATTAATGGATCCAATTGGAAAACTGATGGGGCTGCGTTATAAATCACATCCCTGGCATGGCGTCGATATCGGGCCCGGCACACCCGAAGTTATAGTTTGTTTTATTGAGATGGTGCCCACCGATACGGTTAAGTATGAAGTGGATAAAGATTCGGGCTACTTGCGAATTGACCGGCCACAGAAATATTCCAATGTGGTACCTGCATTGTATGGTTTTATACCGCAAACATACAGTGCTGATTCGGTGGCAGCATATTGCAATGAAAAAACCGGCAGAAAGGATGTGGTAGGTGATGAGGATCCTATTGATATTTGCGTGTTGACTGAAAAAGAAATTACCCATGGCGATATATTAGTAAGAGCCAGGCCCATTGGGGGTTTTCGGATGATTGACGGCAACGAAGCTGATGATAAACTGGTGGCTGTTTTAAATAATGATGCCATGTACAGCAAGTATAAAAATATCAATGACCTGCCCGACATCGTGATCGAACGCCTGAAACACTATTTTCTAACTTATAAAGACTTACCAGGCGAAGAAAGCAATGTAGAAATACCTCATGTGTATGGTGTTGAGGAAGCTTACGAGGTGATCAAAAGATCGATGAAAGATTACAGCGACAAATTTGAAAGACTTGAATCTCTCCTTTCAAATGTTTAAAATTTCTTTTTGATTCATTTAAAACCTTTTCTCTGTTTACCGGTCAAAATAAACCGAGTTATGGAATTATATTACTTTTGCCCCGCTTAATAAAACTACTGAAATAAAAAATATATGGCTAAGAATTTGGTAATCGTTGAGTCACCTGCAAAAGCAAAAA
>JAZBOW010000181.1:0-2445 GCA_036351335.1 Bacteroidales bacterium
TACATTCAGGATTGATAAAGCGGGGTGTGACCTTGATGGTTGCTTTAAAATCTCCAACCGTTCCTGATATGGAAATTAACTCAGTTCCAGTAAACAGTTCAATATTTTCATAGGTATCTACTTTATCAAAAACCCTTAATACAACTTCTTCACCTGTTTCATTGGTTGTAAATAGCTGGCTCCATTGTGAAGCTCTTCCACCTACAAAATGCTCCCGCTCAATCAAGTAAACTTTGGTTCCCATATCTGCCAATTCAATGGCTGCGCGCATGCCCGCCATGCCAGCCCCAATGATTAACACAGCATTTTCCGAAGTTATACGAAGGGCTTGTAATGCCTGGGAATATTTGGCACGGGCAATTCCCGCTTTTACCAGGTTAATTGCCTTTAAAGTGGCTTCAGCAGGCTTATCGGAATGCGCCCATGAGGTTTGTTCCCGAATGTTAACCTGTACATAATTATAGGGATTAAGACCTCCCCTGACGGCAACATTTCTGAAAGTAAACAAATGCAGTTTTGGGGAACACGATGCAACGACAATTGCATCGAGCTTAAACTCATTTATGTCATTAATAATCTCTTTCTGGGTAGAATCAGCACAGGCAAACATAGTTGTTTTGGCAAGCACAACACCCTCAATTACGGCCACTTCATCCCTTAATTTCTCAACATCTACATAATCAGCGATATTAGATCCACAATAGCATATATAAACACCTATTTTATTTTTCATACTGACCTCCTTAAAAAAGCAGCTGTTTCTGAAGAAGCGGCACCGGCTGATAAAATGGAATCGGGAATATCCATTGGCCCGGATGCAACACCCGCTACAAAAACACCATCAATGGAAGTTTTTGCCGGATTGCTTAATTCATCAATTTGTTTTACATAATTGAATGGATCAAGATCAAGTGTTTGGTTTAGAAAAAGTCCATCGGGAATTTTATCCGGCATAATACCTACCGATAAAACAACCATGTCATGTTCAGCTTCTTTAACAACACCTTCAATAATATCTTCGTAACGCAATATTAAATTCCCGTTTTCCTTTTCGGTTATCTTGCCAATTTTTCCCTTCACAAATTCTACTCCCATTGATTTTCCCTGTTGGTAAAATTCTTCAAAGCCTTTCCCAAAAGCCCGGATATGTAAATAATATATAGTAACATCAGCCATGGGCAGAGCTCCTAAGAGCAGTTGTGCCTGCTTTACAGAATACATACAACATACTTGGGAGCAAATGGGATTATTGACGGTCGCATCTCTCGATCCTGTGCATAATACATAGGCAATGTTGTCAGGCATTTTCCCGTCTTTGGGTCGCAAAACATTATTATAAGGCCGGGTAGGTACCAATTGCCTTTCCATCTGCATGGATGTGACAATATTGTGGTATTTGCCAAAACCATAGCGTTCAATTACTTTAGGATCGAAAAGATTAAAGCCTGTTGCCAGTAAAACTGATTTCACCGAAACAATTATCTTTTCAGCTACCTGGGTGAAGTCTATAGCATCTGCCGCACAAACCTTTTCGCATGCACCACATAAAATACAATTTTCAATATCAATGCATGCAATGCGTGGATTTGCTATACTAAATGGGACATACACCGCCTTTCGACCTACCATGTTATATTGATACTGATCTTCAACAAATACAGGACATTTTTCTTCACATAGCTGGCAACCTGTGCACTTGTCTTCAATCACATACCGTGGATTTTTTACTATTGTAGCTTTAAATCCACTTCCGTTTAGATTAAAAATTTCTTTAACCTCTGTATAAGTATAAATAGTGATGTTAGGATGCCTGGCAGTTTCTGAAACTTTTGGAGTTGTAATACATGCACCACAGTCGAGGGTTGGAAATACTTTACTGAGATGGATCATTTTGCCACCGATAGAAAGGTCCTTTTCTACCATCAATACTATAAATCCCTGATTTGCCAGGTTCAAAGCAGCCTCTTCTCCGGCAATGCCTCCACCAACTACAAGTACGTCATAATCTTCTCTATTTGCTCTATTCGTCATGTAACAGGAATTTTAACAGGATCATTTTCAAGTAAGTATCTCATAAACACATTCATGTGATTTACAAATGCTTCCGCACATACCGAACAAATAGCAGCCATTTTTAACCTTGCAGGTTGAATCCCAAGCTCTTTCATCGACTCATGTGTTTGTCGAATTATATTTGCAGTATTATCTGAACAAGAATCACTATATGGGCAATCGGTACCATCAGCTGCGATAAATACTCCATCAAATCCCTTTTCAAAAGCCCTGAGAATCCAGCGTGGTTTCACTGCACTTGAACAAGGTACATTGATCACATATACCGAAGGCGGGTAAT
Source organism: Bacteroidales bacterium (assembly GCA_036351335.1). Taxonomy (GTDB): domain Bacteria; phylum Bacteroidota; class Bacteroidia; order Bacteroidales; family F082; genus UBA4459. The sequence continues at coordinate 2,354 of JAZBOW010000181.1, forward strand.
GTTTTTTCAGTAATCCTGCCAAATCAATAGCAGGATCTGATATTTTATCTGTTGAAAAAACCAGTATTTTTCGATCCAAGACAAGCATTCTA
>JAZBOW010000182.1:0-6868 GCA_036351335.1 Bacteroidales bacterium
GTATGTTAAAGAGCATTGCACAAGGCATTTTTAGTATAGTTAAAAAAATCCCCTGACGCACTTTTTCTTTCTGTATTATTTGATAATTGATGCATTTATTAAACAGCAGAAAGCAGGTAGAGATAGTAAGGCAGCTAAAATAAATAAGCCCCGCAGTAGCAGGGCTTAGTGGGAGTTTATCATTTAATGAATAGGTCCATTAGCTTCAATTGCTCTGCCCCGTTGATTTGGTTTATTCTTCATAAAAGTTAGCCACTTCCTTTTATTATTAACTCTTCTTTTCCATCCTCACCTGGTGAGATCATGCATCCGAGCATCGGATATTTTTTCACAAATATTTCTGCAATGGACTTTGCTGTATCAATATTTTCATATCCCTCAAAATAAACATTCTCAGCAGGAAAGTTAACCCCCAGCTCACCTTTCGAATTACATATTTGACCAAATTTATTTATGTAAAAGAGTTTATACATTGTAAAACGCCCTGAAGATTCCATACGTGTTTATAAGCACCCAGCTTTGCTCCCACCCATTTAATTATGGCTCAATCAATACATACCTATCTGCCACAGCAACATCAATTCTTTCATTTTCAGAAGACAATTCACTATGCTTGCTTGAGTTATTTTCAGATATTTGGGATGAGTTATGACCAGCCATCTTGATAAGATCATTATCTAACAATAAATCAATAACATTATCGCAGGAATCAACAGGAAAACCAGCTTCATGACAAATCGTATATTTATCAAATGCATAAAACTGACCACATGGACCAAACTCTAAGTCAACTTTCCAGTTCTCAATATCATTTTTTATAGTGCATCCATATCCATGAAAAAAATATACACAGCCATCCTCAAGTTCGCCTGACTCATCAATATTACCTTTCATATATTCATAAAATATATTCTCAGCTGGTATTTGTAGTGACTTAGATACTCTAGCTATCGCCTTCTTTTTTAAAACAACTAAATTGAGTAGCATCACATATATGTTTTTAACTTTATCATCCATCTTAATAATCAGTCGTATCAAAAATTAATTTGGTTAATGATTTAGTGGCCTCACCTTGTTGAAACAACGGTCTAGTGCCACCAATCACATCAATTTGTTTATTTGCTATCTTGGCTGCAATATATCTATGATGCCCGTCAACAATCACATTCCCATCAACTTTTATAGGTGGAAACTTAGATCCGTTTAACATATCTTCGACAAATCGCTCAATCCTTGGAATCGAAACTCTTGTCTGTTGTGTTCTAAGTGAAGAAGAAGCTAGTGCTTTTTTAATAGCTCTTTCATTTAATTTTATTGAGCCTTTTAGTAGCTTATTATTTTTATCTACTTTTTTCTTTGATAAAAGCTTAAATATTTTAATACCACCGCCAATTGCCAACATAGAAGCGCCTACCAAAAGTATATCATCACTTACACTTCCATCAGAACTACTACCATCACTTGTCGCACCATCTAACAGGCTTAATCCAACATCCACTGTCAAGTCATTCAGAATGCTGCGAACGCTATTCGCCGCACTGAAACTAACAAGACTAAAGTTACCCGTTGGATCCACATAAGTGGCTGGGTTCGCATTAGCATAAAGATACTTATGCAGTGTGATTGGATTATGCTTCCGCCCCATCCAAGTATCCTGTTGCGTAAACCGCCCAACATTCTGGTCGTAATACCTGGCCCTTAGGTAATAGTTGTCCAGGTTGTTGTCGAACTGTTCACCCGTGAACAAGTAATTGTTGGGTGTTGTTCCGGTTTGATTTAATACCGACCCAAAGGATTCATAATTGTAGGTGTCTGTGATGGCTCCGGCACTGTCTGACAGTGCCCTCGTAGAGCCTAAGCCATCGTACAGGTAGTAACTATCATTAGCAGCCCTGGTCTGCTTGATCAGGTCATCGCCATACAGATAGTCAGTCACATTGCCTGTCGTTGCATTGATTTCCTTGACCACCTGCGCATAGGCACGGTTGCAAAGGCCTGACACAAGTTTTGGCTTAGATAGCAGATTTTACTAGCAGAGTCAGTGTGTTAAAGAGCATTGCACAAGGCATTTTAAGTATAGTTAAAAAAATTCCCCGACGCACTTTTTATTTGTGCATTCTTTGTTCTTAAAACCGTTTGATTTCATAGGCCAATGCTTTAGCTACCTAGGCGCATATTACGTACTAAAGTTTCCACCATTTCAGAGGGGTTCACTTCAAAACAAATACAAAAAAAGGCGAGCCCCTATGAACTCGTCTTTTTATTAATGGTATATAAGTAATGATCTATATTAGAAACAATTGCTCTCTGGCACCTATTATTCGTTTAAATAAAAGCTTATTCAAAGTTCGCTTTTAGTGTATCTATCGAGTCTGACCCTGTTGATTGCTATTGATAGCCTATTTTTCATAATCAGTTGAAAAATAACGCTCTAATCTCCCAACCATTGACAAAAAGTCATCCCCTTTATTACACGAGTCAACTATTTTTTCAATGTCCATCATCAACTCATGGTAATTGTATTTCTTATACACTAGCAAAGCCCTATCACTAATTAAATTAAAATTATCATTCTTTGCGGAAACAGACAGGCCTTTTGGTGTAGCTATAACAACTTGACACTCGCACGTTTCATTCGATTCTAAATTCACAACATCAAAATACGTTTGAAAAAAAATAATTTCTTCATCATCAGGAACATACTTAGACACTTTATTACAGGGTAAGTCAACACTATAAAAGTTCGTTATTTTTAGTTTAAGTTTCATTTTTTTATGTCTAAATGTACATTCGATGTAAAACGCCCTGAAGATTTCATACGTGTTTCAAAATTCACACCAACTCCTGTTTTAGTAAAAGAATCATTTTTAACAGTAGGATAAGTAAAAGATCTTAGCCCATCTTTTGATATTAATGTCTTTGCCCCTTTACGACCACTACTTACAGTGTAACCTTCGCCTACAAATCTAGTGCCCAATATAATAGCATCAGATGCTGTAACCTTACCTGAAACTCGACTATTTACACTTCCAGATAAGCTTTTCTTTTGTATTGCGTTAAATTTATTCGACAATCTAGGACTTAATGAAACAAGGTCGCAAGCCCCCATATTATGTGCAACAACAGCCTGCTCACCAACTAGATATGTATGCACATTATCCACTGTAAGGTTATATACCTTACCATTATGCGGTTTGATATGAAGACCAGTTACAACTTTTTCATTACCATGCAGCCCTTTAATGATATCATCAACATTGATCTCGCCAGCATCTTTCCATTTCCATACACCATCATTCTTAACAAAAAATGGATGATTTTCAGTCACATCAATCGTTTCACTACCTATAGTGAGTTCGACGAGCTGATACTCACCTTCCCGTTGGATCAAGTGAACAACTTCTTGCTCCTCAAAGATGCCAGTCTCTTCATTATATGCCCAGACCATATCTCCAATCGAAAGCTCCGATATAGGGATGAGCGCAGCAGGTGTCCAAACTTCTGTATCAGCATCAAAGCTATTACAACCGGCTTTACGGAACTTACTTGATAACATTCCTAGCAATTTAAAAGCAGCAGGCCCACCAATTGTCGCTAATCCAGCACCAATAACATTAGGCCCTGCATCTTGATCATCACTAAATGCACTATCTAGAATACTAAAACCAACTTGCACGGTTGTTTCAGCCAGAATACCGCGTATGGTATTAGCCGCTTCAAATGAAACTAAACTAAAGTTACCCGTTGGATCCACATAAGTGACTGGGTTCGCATTCGCATAAAGATATTTGTGCAATGTCACAGGATCCTGGTTATTCCCCATCCACGTATCCATCTGCGTAAACCGCCCAACATTCTGGTCGTAATACCTGGCCCTTAGGTAATAGTTATCCAACCCACTATCATACTGCTCACCAGTAAACAGGTAGTTATTGGAAGTTGAACCTGTTTGATTCAGGATAGTACCGAAGCTTTCGTAGTCGTAGCTATCTGTAATACTTCCTGTGTTGTCACTAAGAGCACGGGGCGATCCAAGGCCATCATACAGATAGTAGCTATCATTAGCCGCCCTTGCCTGCTTAATCAGGTCATCACCATACAGATAATCGGTAACATTACCTGTTGTTGTATTTACCTCCCTGATCACCTGTGCATAGGCACGGTTGCAAAGGTCTGACGCAGGTTTGGGCGTAAATAGCCGATTTTGCTAATAGAGTCAGTATGTTAAAGAGCATTGCACACGACAGTTTAAGTATAGTTAAAAAAATCCCCTGACGTACTTTATTATTATTGCTTGGTCCGTTATATCAATTCGATAGTAATAGTTTGTCCTGGGTATAAAGTCATTACTTTTATTGTTGTATGAGAGTCATCGTCTAAATAGTCTTGCACTCTAAATATTTCAAGTTCGACTTCGTTTTTTTTATTTGACATCTTCAAGGCCAGCTGCAGGTGATCATTATCTTCAAGTAAATATTTTTCTTTTTTATTTATTGTAAGTGAAAGCCCTAATATATCCGAGTGTGTAATAAAATTATTTTTATTGGTAGAAATATTATTTTCGATATTTCCAAAACGGCTTTCAATTTCAGAAAGCTTATTTGAGATGTCATGGATTGCAGAGTCAACATTCATATCATTCGATAGATAATAATATTTCTCATCAAGAGTAATATCAATGTATTGGCCTATGTTTAATAAAAACTCCTTTTGTAAGTCATCTTTTTGGCTTTTACTAATAGAATATAAGATGGCATTGGAAGGAGTACAAACAAGATTGACTGAATATAAGTTATTATGCACACAAGCGGTGTGACCTTTATTATCTAAAATAGAAATATTTATCATGGTATATATTCACTCTACCAAAGTGGTACAGGAGGAAGGTTATTATTTGGAAGATTAGAGTTCCCACTACTACATAAAAAGTTGAATTTCCTAGCAGAGACATTATAGGATTGCTTTAAAGCTGTAACATCCATAACATTAGAAAGTCGTAAAATCTTACTGTGTTCTTCTAATAAACCCTTTCTAAATTCAGTGCAATAATCTGGATCGCCATCGTTAGCTGCACTTATTCCACTTAGTCCAGTATCAGACACACCTGATATCATAGAAACTATAAATTCCTGATATATTTTCCTTAAAGTAGAGAGAATGTCTATGTAAGAAGAAAGATAAGACTTCCCACCGGTAGAGTCAGCTGAATTTTCAGCAAGACTTCTTCCAATCAGAGAACTTTGCTGAGCTGTTGTTGCTAAAATCCCTACAATAGTAGTCGCTGCAGCAGCTTGAATAAAGCTACTAAACTGCCCACTCGGATCGATCATGTTCACCGGATTAACATTAGCATAAAGATACTTATGCAATGTTATTGGATCATCGTCATTCCCCATCCATGTATCTTGCTGCGTAAAGCGTCCGAATTGATTTTGTCTGATTTATGGGTGTCCATGTTTATTTCTTACATAAGGGTGATAACTGGCTCATCATGCGAAAGAACCTCAATGCTGTCTTCTATAGCAACGAAAAAATAATGGTTTGGACAATCCCGATTTCCATGAATATACATTGTTGTCTCGGTATATTTACTCAACCACAATGATTCCAAATAGCGGATAACGTTACCGTAATACTCTGAAGCCGGTTCTTTTATCTTTGGCACGTCATCAGTATCGCAATCAAAGTCTTCATGAGTGACTTTGAATGTAATATAACTGTTAAATACACATTGATATCTTTCCACTTCATTAGCCTTATTGCTATTAATAAAAATAATTTTCAAAGTACCATTATAGCTATCACAATCTATACGTTCTGTGACAATCATTCCAATATCTGATATCGGAGTACTAACTTTCAATGCTTTATCATTCATTTTATTTTTGTGTATCTATATTTATCGCCGTCAATTGATATACTTGGTGAACTCTTCTTCCTAAGTGTTATATAGGTCCCATCTGTTAATTGCGCAGTCCATGCTCCATCACCTCTATTCATTAGGCTATTTTTCTTATATCCAAAAGTTGTTATCATTTTTCTAAATTCCGCAGAAGCTTGTATATATCCACCTGTCTTACCAACATATTGGTAGCCACCTGTTGTTAATTTCTTATCTTTAGTCATTCCAGACGAAAGAGCATTTTTAACAGTCTTTGTTACAGGAATATCACACTTGCCTGCATTATGGGCTACAAGACCCTGTTCACCAACAAGATAAGTATGGACATTATCTACAGTCAGATTATATACCTTGCCGGTATGCGGCTTAATACTTAAACCTGTAATAATCTTTTCATTACCCTGCTTGTCTCTAACAATATCGCCAATCTTTATCTCACCAGCATCCTTCCATTCCCAGCCATCTTTAATTTTGACATAGAAAGGATGATTATCAGTTGTATCGATTTTCTCATTGCCAACTATAAGCTCGATAAGCTGGTACTCACCTTCACGCTGAATAAGATGAACAATATCCTGTAATTCTAATTCACCACTATCCTCATTAAATGCCCAGACTTCGTCACCGATATTCAAGTCGGTAATTAGTTTAATACCATCATCAGTCCACACTTCAGTATCAGAATCAAAACTGTTACATGCTTTTCTAAACTTACTAGATAGCATTCCAAACAATTTAAAAGCAGCTGGACCACCAATTGTCGCAAGACCGGCACCAATAACATTGGTTCCAGCATCTTCACCATCACTGAACGCACTATCTAAAATACTAAACCCAACCTGAACTGTAGTTTCAGCCAAAATACCACGAATCGTATTTGCCGCTTCGAATGAAACAAGACTGAAATTACCGGTAGGATCTATGTAATTTACAGGATTCGCATTCGCATACAGATACTTATGCAAA
>JAZBOW010000183.1:0-4323 GCA_036351335.1 Bacteroidales bacterium
GTGTATTCTGCGGGCACCTCACCATCCACAGAAGTGCACCCGAAAGCCAAACAGGTGATGGGAGAATTGAATATAGATATAAGTAACGGTCAACCCCAGCACGTGGATGCTTATCTGTATAAGGATTTTGATTATGTAATCACCGTTTGTGGAGGAGCTAAAGAAAGTTGTCCGGTGTTCACAGGTAAAGTAAAAAAACAGTTGCATATCGGATTCGACGATCCGGCTGAAGCCGATGGAACGGAAGGTGAAATTTTAAATGAATTCAGAAGAATAAGGAACGAAATAGAAAGAGATTTTAATACATTTTATATGAACCATTTTAAAAAATAATACGATGAAAATTCAAGAAAAAGATATCAAAGAAATAGTCAAATCGAAGTACAATCAGATAGCAGACCAGAGTAACGATGAATCCTGCTGTTGCTGCAAAGGTGATTCCGCTGCCTGGGATAAGGATTATACCATATTTAGTGAGAGTTATAAAAAATTAGAAGGCTACAGCGAAGATGCTGACCTGGGACTGGGATGTGGATTACCCACACAGTTTGCACAAATCTCAAAAGGAGATACCGTGCTCGACCTGGGTTCCGGTGCAGGAAATGATTGTTTTGTAGCACGCGCTGTTGTGGGTGAGTCAGGCAAAGTAATCGGTGTCGATTTTGCAGATAAGATGCTGGAGAAGGCAAAGAAAAACGCACAGACTCTCGGATATCAAAATGTCGAGTTTTTGAAAGGAGATATTGATCAATTGCCCATTGAAAATGAAACAATAGATGTAGTTGTGAGCAATTGTGTTTTGAACCTGGTGCCGGATAAGGCAAAAGCATTCGCGGAAATCCATCGTGTATTAAAACCAGGTGGTCATTTCTCTGTTTCAGACATAGTCATCTCAGGCACATTACCGGAAAAACTATTAAAGGAAGCGGAAATGTATGCAGGATGCGTTGCTGGTGCCATTGCTAACACAGCTTATATAGGCATCATTAAATCGCAGGGATTTACCGAAATTAAAGTTCCAAAAGTGAAAGAAATCCATATTCCGAATGAAACACTGGAAAAATATTTGGATGCAAAAGAATTAGAAAACTACAGAAACAGCGATATTGGTATCTTTAGCATTACTGTCTTTGCGAAGAAATAATGGAAACACTTACAAAAAAACTCTCATTTCTTGACCGTTACCTAACCCTATGGATTTTCCTTGCCATGTTGATCGGTGTTGGAACCGGTCACTTTTTTCCGGGTATTTCCGGTTTTTGGGACCAATTCAGTGCGGGAACTACCAATATTCCCATTGCCATCGGATTAATTATCATGATGTATCCACCTTTAGCTAAAGTGAAATATGAAGAACTGGGCGATGTATTCAAAAACTGGAGAGTATTGTTGTTGTCGCTGTTTCAAAACTGGTTTATTGGCCCACTGCTGATGTTCTTCCTGGCGATATTGTTTCTTGGCGACTATCCGCACTACATGACCGGTTTGATCCTGATTGGGCTTGCCCGCTGCATCGCTATGGTGATTGTATGGAATGAACTGGCCAAAGGTGATACGGAGTATGCTGCCGGACTGGTCGCGTTCAACAGCATTTTCCAGGTATTATTTTTCTCTGTTTACGCGTATGTCTTTATCACGATCATGCCCGGGTGGTTCGGTATGGAATCATATGAAGTAAATATCACGATGGCAGAGATTGCCAAAAGCGTGTTTATATATCTTGGCATTCCATTCCTGGCAGGTATGATCACCCGATTTATTTTGATAAGAGTGAAAGATAAAGTTTGGTATCAAACAAAGTTCATCCCTAAGATCAGTCCTCTTACATTAATTGCCTTGTTGTTTACCATTTTTGTTATGTTCTCACTGAAAGGTGAAATAATTGTGCAATTACCGCTGGATGTGGTTCGCATAGCCATACCGTTGGTTATTTATTTCATCTTCATGTTCCTGGTTTCCTTTTTTATGGCGAAGCGTATCGGAGCCGGTTACGAAAAAACCACCACCATTGCTTTTACGGCTGCCAGTAACAATTTTGAATTGGCTATTGCTGTGGCCATAGCAGTTTTTGGAATCAACTCGGGAGAAGCTTTTGCTGCCGTTATCGGGCCATTAGTAGAGGTGCCCGTGCTTATTGCACTGGTGAATGTTGCGTTACGGTTTCAGAAAAGGTATTTTATTGCTAAAAAGGATTAAATCAGGATAATCTTATTCTTTCTCCTCGCCTTTGCTATCAATCGGTTTGTATCCTTTCGACCGGATGGTCCTGTTCAATACATCTCCTTGCTCCGAAAATTGTACGTCAAAGCCTTCCTGCCCATTGTCCATAAACACTTCATAACCTTGTGTTTCAGGGTTTATAAATTCGGCGGAAATCACAATCTTATAGCGGTAATAATTTTCTTCAATACTTTTTAAAACAGCCTCAGGTAACGCACCTTTAACTATTTCTGTTTTTGTTTGTACCCAGTTGCCTTTCGGGTCAAACCAGGCTACGCTTAATACATCATCATGCGTAAAGAATGCTTTCCAGATGGTCACCCTGTTTTTTTCGGTTTCGCTTTCCCACCTCACAATTTCTGCATTCTCATATTTTTCACTGAATGCTTTTTTCACTTTCGGTGTAGGCCGTGTCTGCGAAAAAACATTTACTACTATTAAAAGAGTTGCTAATGACAAAATGATTTTTTTCATAAAAATGATGTGTTAAGATTTGCCAAAAATAATAGAATCAGGCACAGTTTAAACATAAAGGCCGCAATTTTGCTTGAACTGTCAATTTCCTATCTATTGAAATAATTAAAACAAATTGTCGAACTTTGCTATGAATATTAGAAGGAAATAGCACATGGTACGACTACTCCTATATGAATCCATTTTGGTTTTGCTGTTCAATATTCCTTTTGGATACTGGCGTATACATGTGAAGAAATTCGCGTTGCAATGGGTGCTGGCCATTCATATTCCTGTACTTTTTATTATCGCACTCAGGCTATGGACAAATATTGGCTTTTCATGGTATTCTTACATTTTCATGGTTTCCGCTTTCTTTATTGGTCAGAAACTAGGCGGTTATATTCACAATTATATGGCAAAATCTTGTGATACAATAACTTCTTGCATGTTCATGGATTTGATCAGGTGCACAAGAAATCATTAAACAACTAAATTATGCGTATTGACATCATTACTATATTTCCTGAAATGTTTGAAGGCCCTTTTTCTGAGTCGATCATCAAACGCGCACAGCAAAGGCAACTCGTTGATATACAGCTGCATCAGTTACGGGATTACACGACAGATAAACATAAAAAAGTAGACGATTATGCTTTTTCGGGTGGTGCCGGAATGGTGATGATGATTGAACCCATCGCGACATGTATTGAAAGCCTGACCTCCGAAAGGACATATGACGACATTATTTATATGAGTCCTGATGGCGAACTGCTGGATCAGAAAATGGCCAACACCTTCTCTTTAAAAGAAAACCTGATCATTCTCTGCGGCCACTATAAAGGTATCGACGAGCGCATCAGGGAGCATTTTATTACAAAAGAAATTTCAATCGGCAATTATGTATTATCCGGTGGTGAATTGGCTGCTGCCGTTTTTGCTGACAGTATCATCCGGTTGATTCCTGGTGTGCTGGGTGATGAAACCTCTGCGCTTAGCGATTCCTTTCAAAACAATATGGTTTCTCCACCAGTATTTACAAGGCCAAGGGAATTCAGGGGTTGGTCGGTTCCGGATGTTTTACTTTCAGGCAATGAAAAGCTTATTGAAGACTGGAAATATGAACAATCACTCAAAAGAACCCTGGAAAGAAAACCAGAATTACTGGATGAGAATGAGGAAGCTTAAAAAATAATTTTCATTCATGTGACGTAAATACTGATTTGAATAATTAGTAATTTGCGGTCTTAAATTATTATCCTAATCATCAATTCAAAATCATTCATTATGAAAAAAGTATTCATTTTAGTTTTAATTGGCTTATTTGCATTTAATGCACAAGCACAAAAAATCAAGCAGGTTGACGGCGACCTTGGTTTCTTAAAAGGCGTAAAAGACCTAGGTGTAGAGTTTACGTATGAAGATCTGACCGTAGGCAAAATGTCGGAAACGGACTATATTGAGAAAAAGGTAGCTGAAGCTGAAGAACGTGAACCTGGAACAGGTGAAGCCTGGACCGACCTCTGGTATGGCGATCGCACGGGACATTACGAGCCTAAATTTATCGAATTATTTAATGATGTGATGCTAAGTGAAGGCGTTACTTTAACAGAGAGTGTGGAAGCCACAGACTATGAAATGATCGTAAAA
>JAZBOW010000184.1:0-3231 GCA_036351335.1 Bacteroidales bacterium
ATCCGGAGACTGCATCCGACACTGCCAAAAAGATTATAAAAATGGCCATTGAGAACTTTCCGAACAGAAATCCTGACCGGGTTAAAATTCCGGGGAAACCAATGAAAATGATGGCCGGATTTTCTGTGGAGGCTATCGTTAAGGCATTGGGAGGTACCCCCAAGCCGCTGGTGGATGTAATCGCAGCAGGAAAGATCAGAGGGGCGGTAGGAATTGTAGGATGTAATAATCCCAAGATTAAACACGATTATGGTCATATTCAGCTTGCCAAAGAATTAATCAAAAAAGATATTCTTGTTGTTGAAACAGGATGCGCAGCGATCGCTTCGGGGAAAGAAGGGTTATTATTGCCGGAAGCCGCAGAGTTAGCCGGAGATGGGTTAAAAGAGGTTTGCAAAAGCTTAGGTATTCCTCCGGTTTTGCATATGGGTTCATGTGTTGACTGTTCCAGGATTCTGGTCCTGGGAGCAGCGTTGGGTAATGCTTTGGGAGTTGGTATTGATCAGCTTCCCCTGGCAGGGGCTGCACCTGAATGGTATTCGCAAAAAGCAGTATCAATCGGTTCATATTTTGTATCCTCCGGAGTTTTTACTGTTCTGGGAATACCTCCCAAGATATTTGGGAGCAGCAATGTGATCAACCTGGTGGCTAAAGATTTAGAGAACGTTGTTCACGCAACTTTTGCTGTTGAACCGGATCCGGTTGCTGCCGCAAACTTGATATCTGATCACATAGAAAAAAAGAGGAAGAATTTGGGAATCTAACATAAACAAGCATTCATAAGTTCAAGGTTTCTCGTTTTCAGCGGGAAACCCTGAACCTTGAATCGACAAACCAGGGTAATAACGATTCAAACATACATTATGTAACTACCGATAAGAGACCTTCGGAAAGTACTTTTTGCTAAGGTCTCAATAAATATATAGTTAATTAAGATAGTTAAGCTTAAATAGCAGGAGCAAATCATGAAAGTAGCCATAATAGGAATGGGACCGGCAGGTGTAAATGTTGTTAAAACATTAAGAAATAATGGTTTTGATGATAATATTACCATGTTTTCTGCTGAAAAAATCCCTCCATATTCACCGCCGTCCCTTGGCGAATATTTGATTTCGGGAAATGAAGAGGTTTTATTCTGGGAAGGTAAGGATTTTTGCGAAAAATATAATGTTATTTGCCGGGCCGGTGAAAAAATCGCTCAGATTATGCCTGAAGAAAAAGAGCTGAAAACTGAAAATGATGAAATGATTAAATTTGATTATTTGGTTATCGCCACGGGCACTTCATTATATGCGCCGGTTAAAGGTTCGGATAAAAAAGGTATTTCTGATTTTAAAACGTTTGTTGGAACGGATAAAATAAAAAGGATGGCAAAACAAGGCAAAGAGAAAACCGCCATTATTGTCGGAGGGGGATTTATCGGGGTTGAAATTGCTTTATCCCTTGCGAAAATTGGCATTAAATCGTCCGTGCTCAACAGACGGGGTTGGATCATGCCCCGTTTAATAGATACTGAAACTGCCGAATATGTTGAAAATGATCTTCGGTCCCAGGGTGTTGATGTCATGCTGAATACTGAGGGAAAGGAGTTTATTGGAGAAGAATTTGTTGAAGGCCTTTTAACCACGGACGGTAGGAAGTTGAAGGCTGACATTTATATAACGGCAACCGGTGTCAAGCCCAGCATTAATCTGATTAAGAATACCGATATTGAGTATGACACCGGAATTATTGTCAATGAATACCTCCAGACAAAATATCCTTATATTTATGCATGCGGGGATGCCGCAGAAACAGTTGAACTTGTTTCCGGAGAAAGGAAAATCCATGGTTTGTTTCCCGTTGCGGTAAATCATGCGCAAACCGTGGCATATAATATTTTGGGTATGAAAAGGGAATATGAACAACAGGTAAACATGAATTCTTTAAAAAAACTGAGCTTTAAAATAATAGTCGTTGGAAAATTGGAGGGAGAAGAAATCAAGTATAAAACCAAGGATGTTTTGCGCAAAATCTATTTAAAAGACGATAAAATTACAGGATTTGTGTTGCTGAAGGATATATCGAATGCAGGCGTTTATCTATCCCTTTTTGCTAAAAGAGTGAACGTTGCAAAATTTAAAGACAAACTTTTATCAAAATATTTTTATCCTGGGATTTTAATGACCCAAACTTTATAAAGCTGTAAATCATTTATTACCAAAATCTTAAGACCAACACCTTTTTAAAAACCACTGGTGGAAAACAAGAAAAAACTCAAAGAGATAATACCACCATAAACAGTATTATCTCTTTGGCTTTCCGCATCAAATCCCATTATTTTGAAATTATATCTGCCGTGGTGCCAATAAAACAGCCACCTCCGCCGCCTCCACCGCCACCACCGCCACTATCGCCAATGCTTCCATTGCCTGATAATCCGCCACGTACCGGCCATATCCAGTTTATTTTGCTAAGTTTATGCCCGTTATCTGATATTAGGCCACTACCAATATTAATACCCCAGGAATAGTTTGTGCTGCCAGCGCAGGTAGTAGATGTCAGGTAATAAAAGCCGGGTGGATTTGGCTCAACATTAACAAAGGGATGGCCGGATGGTAGGGCCGGGCCGGATTGAGAAAAATCTGCCAGGCTGTGAAGTTCCTTCCGGTTGGGAAGACGCCAGTCGCTGTGGCCTGCGCTACAGTCCGTATATGTTCCATCATTGATACCAGTGATGATATCCTGGGCTTCTTGCCAGTTTGCAAGGCCGTCAGGCCAGGTAACCGGATAATAGGTCTCCATGCAGTTGGCATTTTTCAGCCACATCAGCCCGGTTAAGTTGTCTGTTACTGTTTCGTCACCATTGTCGGTAAACCGAAAGGATGTGGGAATCATCATACCCATTTGGAACGCCCCGTCATCTATTGGGTCGTAACTTGATGTCTGGCCGGTCTTCCACTGATTTGCCGGATAATTTGTATCGGGTTGATCCTGGTGTCCGGCACGCACAGGCCAGGTATGCAAGGAATGGATTTTCGTAGGATTAGTAATAGAATAAGAAGCTACGCCGTCCTCCATATCAACAAACCATGCTGAGCTACTATTATAGGTTAATGTAGTAGACGACCAGTAGTAATCCGAGTGTACATTGGTAAATTCCTGGGCGTTCAACCATGCCGCTTGATCCGGCTCCTGGGCATTAACCAAACTTTCCAGCTCGTTTATGTTCGGAAGCCGCCAGTCCTCATG
>JAZBOW010000185.1:0-12216 GCA_036351335.1 Bacteroidales bacterium
AAATTCATAAATTTGTAAATAAATCAGTTTGTTAATAAAAATTAAAACCATGAAAAAAGTTTACTTTTTGCTCACTAAAGTTATGATCTTCAGCTTGATCTTAGCGTTTCCTATCACTATGATCGGACAGGATGACGGTGGAGATAAAAAAGAAAAGAAAGAAAAAAGCACGTCATTTTCTCCTTATTGGATGATCATGGCAGAAATTGGGCCAAGCTGGTCACATTCCGACCTTGCCAAAAATCAGTATTTACCCGATTTTAATAAAATGGGTTATAATGGTCAACTGGGCATTGGTCGCCAATTCACTTCTGTCATCAGCCTTTATTTAAAAGGTGGATATGGAAGTATTAATGATGCTAAAGAGAATGTAACTTCACCAACACCAGGCCTCAATGCCGTGTGGGGAAGAAATATGAGTTCTGAAGCAACCTATTTTGAGGAAAACCTGAATTTAGGCATTAATCTGAGTAATTTATTTGCTGGTTACCGTGACAGGACTGTAAATGTAGGCATTCATTTAGGTGTAGGTGCTTCACAGTGGAAATCGACAACCTATGATATGGATACTGATATTGAACTTGCTAATTCAGGCGACTCTAGAACAACAAGTTTAACTGTTCCGGGAGGGGTTAATGTAGATTTCAGGGTAAGTGATCTGGTTGATCTATATGTTGACTATACTTACGTTTGGGTTAACAATGATTTAGTTGATGGTGCTGAGCATGGTGCAATGCAGGTGTATGATGACGTATGGTCACATTTCAACCTGGGTATCAAATTCAAACTAGGTGGCAACAAAGTAAAGAAGATGGTTGAAAATTTTGGCCTTGTTACTTTACAAACTACGCCTGATCCATTAGAAGAAAAAGGCGATATGGTAGATGTTACCATTACAGGTACATTCCCTCCAAAATATTTTGACAAGAATGCAGTAATGTGTTTCAATCCGGTATTAAAAGCTTCTGACGGACAAGAATTTCCTTTGAAAACGATGAATTTCAAAGGCGAAAATGTGATGGGCGACGGGACTTTAATCACCTGGGGTGAAGGTGGTACTTTCACATATACCGATCAAATTCCTTATGATGCAGCAATGAATGTTTCTGACCTCGTTGTAGCTCCTGTTGTTTACTTAAACGACGGTGAATCTTATGAATCTTGTGCTGATGCACTCTTGGAAGGTAAAAAAGCCATGCAGGTGCAGCCTGACAGGAAACTGGCTGACGGAGTTATTCACACTTCAAAATATATGAGACATACTGAAATTGCCAATGCAGCTCCTCATGGATACGAATTGGAAACTATAATCATGGAACAGGGCCATATTTATTTTGCGAAAAATAAACATAACCTAAACATGAACCTTCCTCTGAATAAAGATGAAGAAAATATGGCTGCTCTCGCAGGAAACCACAACAACCTCCTAAAAGGATGGGATTTGAAAGAGATAAACATTGAAGGCTGGGCTTCTCCCGAAGGTGAAGAAACTTTTAACCAGGGATTGTCAGAGCACAGGGCTGGAACTGCTGAAAAATATATGGCTAAAAAGCTTAAAAAAGCAGCTAAAGAAAATGAAGAAGTATTAGATCCTGAAGCAGTTGAAGTCATCGAAATGATCATGACTGCAAATGGCCCTGACTGGAATGGTTTCATGCAGGCTGTTGAAGCTTCTGATATTAATGATAAAGCGGCTATCATCAATGTGATCAATTCAGCCAGCCAGGATCAAAGAGAAGAAGAGATCAGAAATATGATCCTTATATATCCTGAATTGGAAAATGATATTCTTCCTACTTTAAGGCGTGCTGAAATAAGTGTATTTACATTTGAATATAAGCGACCTGCTGAAGAGATTGCTGAAATGTCAGTTACAGCTCCGGCAGAACTTACATTAGCTGAGTTATTGTATGCAGCCACTCTTACTGAGGATTTAGAAACGAAACGTGTAATCTATACAAACGTACTGGAGCTTTATCCCAAATGCTACAGGGCTATGACAAACCTGGCAGCTGTTGAATTGGCGGAAGGCAATATGGATGAGGCACTGGGATTGTTAGAAGCATCATATGAAAGAAATCCTGAATCATTTGAAACCTTAAACAACATGGGTGTTTATTATATGATGGAAGGTGACTTTGCTAAAGGAAAAGATTATCTGAACCAGTCGAAAGGTTTAGGTGGTGATGTGGATTACAATATGGGTATTGTAAACATTTATGAAGGTAATTACGGCGAAGCAGTAACGAACCTTCGTGCCGCGAATTGCGACTTCAATCTTGGATTGGCACAGTTGCTAAATAAAGATTACAGCGCTGCGGAAAACACATTCAAATGCGTGGAACCAAAAGATGCAGATGTATATTATTTAACAGCAATTACAGCTGCTCGTCAGGATAACAAAGAGATGACACTCGATTATCTAGGACAATCTATTAAAGCTAATCCAGAAATGGCTACAAAAGCAACTTTAGATCGTGAATTCCTGAAATATTATACCGACCCTGCTTTCCAGGCTTTGGTAAATGCACAATAAAAGCAAACTGATTTAATACAAAAAACCCGGTCTGGAAATGGATCGGGTTTTTTTATTGTTATTAAAGAGTGTATTAAAAAGTCACCCGGTGTATACCAAGCGGGTAGGTTTTATCAATCACACTTACCACTTTCTGATAATCATTTTCGTTGTTCACAAAATCAATCTTATTGGTATCCAACACCAGTACCCTCATATTACTTTGCTTTATAAACTCGAAGTATCCTTCCTGAATTTTATCCAGATAAGCATTTTCAATCTCCTGTTCATAAGGCCTGCCCCGTTGTTTGATATTTTGCTGAAGTTT
Organism: Bacteroidales bacterium; assembly: GCA_036351335.1. Taxonomy (GTDB): domain Bacteria; phylum Bacteroidota; class Bacteroidia; order Bacteroidales; family F082; genus UBA4459. Next base: position 2,844 of record JAZBOW010000185.1, read on the forward strand.
TGTTGTTTCTACATGCAGAAAGACAAAAAGATCAGGCTTGGGCAATTGCTGGTGAATGATGTTGAAAAAACGTGTATATAATTTATATTCATCAATTTGCAATGTCTTTTTCGCGAAAATGAGTGACTTGATAATGTAATAATCAGAAATGGTAAAAGTTTTAAAAAGATCCTGTGGACCCAGTTGATCTTTCAACTGCTGGAAACGAGAGGCAAGAAAGGACATTTCAAGCGGAAAAGCATACTTATCAGGCTCCTTGTAAAATTTGGGCAGAAAAGAATTTTCTTCAAACTGCTCAAGGATAAGTTTTGCATTATATTCATCTGCAATACGACTTGCAAGCGATGTTTTTCCCGCCCCAATGTTACCTTCAATAGCTATAAAATTATATTTCATCTTTCCTCATCTCTTCTTAAAACCATCACTTCCTGGTGATCATCTAATGCAGCCAGCAGTTCAATATTCGTTTTTTTAAGCACGGGATGCACAAAATCCGGAGCTATTTCCGCCAGTGGCATCAATGTAAACCGCCTCATGTGCAAACGTGGGTGAGGCACTACTAAGCGCGGCGTGTCAATTATTTCGTTATCGAAATACAGGATATCAATATCCATGCGCCTCGACTCGAATTGCCCATTCCGATTCCGTATTCTTCCAAGCTTTGTTTCAATTTCTAATACACATTCTAACAATTCAACCGGTGCTAAATAAGTTTCGATGCGCAGTATCTGGTTAAGAAATTTCTGATCGGTTTCAAACCCCCAGGCTTCGCTTTCATATACAGATGAACACTTGTATAAGCTACCTGCCAAAATATCTATCATCACCGCAGCTTGCCTGATCAGATCATATCGCGGCTCGATATTACCACCGGTTAAAAGGTATGCGGTATGTTTTTTTTTTGCCATTTTTTTCAATCACACAAATTTAAGAAATGCATGCCTTTAAGTTCTTCATAAAACCGGGTTTTAATCCAAAGTAATCAACAATTGAATGAAATATTCCATTTTATTCAAAGAATAGATTAAACGAAAAAACTATCCCGGCTAAATAAAAAGACAAATAGTTGAATCCCAACAGCATTTTTATTAATATTGTAAGGATTAAATTGCACCTTAAAATATATTGACATGAAAGAATTCTTTAAATTTATGTTTGCCTCATTTCTTGGTACACTGCTCACCTTGCTTGTTATCGGCTTGATATTTATTGGCATGATAGCCGGCATTGTATCCATGTCGCAGGATAAAGAAGTTGAAGTAAAATCCAACAGTGTATTGCACATCAGTTGGAAAACACCCATCCTCGATCGTGGTTCCGATAACCCTTTTGAGAATTTTGATTTTAACTCCATGGAAAGCAATAAACCCGTTGGATTGAATGATATTTTGGAGAATCTTGAGAAAGCTTCGAAAGACCCAAATATTGATGGTATTTTTCTTGACATGGAAACAGTTCCAGCCGGGATGGCTGCATTGGAAGAAATTCGGGATAAAATGATGGCTTTCAAAGAAAGTGGGAAGTTTATTATCAGCTATGCTAATAATTATGATCAGAAAGGCTATTACCTTGCCAGCCTGGCCGACGAAATCTATCTGAATCCGGAAGGTATGATCCTTTTTAAAGGTTTACATGCACAGTTGATGTTCTTTAAGGGATTGCTGGAAAAAATTGATGTTGACATGCAGATCTTACGCGGACCTGATAACAAATTTAAAAGCGCTGTGGAGCCGCTCATGCTTGAAAAAATGAGTGAAGCCAACAGGGAGCAATTTGAAACACTTTTAAATTCAGCATGGGGACAAATGTTGATGGATATTTCCGACAGCCGCAATATCAGCATTGGCGATCTGAATAAAATTGCCGACAAATTGGAATTAACTTCTGCCGATAATGCCCTTGAATACAATTTTATTGACGGTATTATGTATCGCGATGAACTGATCGATGTGCTCAAAGAAAAAACTGGTCGTGAAGATGACGATAAAGTAAGAAGCATCAGCTTTGGAAAGTATACCAAAGCGAAAGACAGGAAAGAGCGCAAGATGACCAAAAACAAAGTGGCTGTTATATTTGCCGAAGGAAGCATAGTGCAGGGCAAGGGCGGACAGGGAGAAATAGGATCTGCTTCACTGGCTGCTACCATACGAAAAGTAAGAAAAGATGATAATGTAAAGGCCATTGTATTCCGGGTAAACTCACCAGGTGGTGATGCCCAGGCATCTGAAGAAATTCGTCGGGAAGTAGAGCTTGCGGGTGCCAATATACCTTTTATAGTTTCTATGGGTAACGTGGCCGCGTCAGGTGGCTATTGGATTTCGACCAGTGCTGATTATATTTTCGCACAACCTACCACCATCACAGGGTCTATTGGTGTATTTGGCATCATTCCAAATTTCAAAAAATTGTTCAACGACAAATTGGGAATTACTTTTGATGAAGTGATGACCAACGAAAATTCGGATTTTATTGATGTGATGAAACCAATGAGTGAATTCCAGAAAGCTAAATTGAACGAACAGATTGTAGAAATTTATGAAGATTTTACCGAGCTTGTGGCCACTACAAGAAACCTGGATGTGGCATACGTGAACGAAGTTGGCAGGGGCCGGGTATGGCTCGGAACTGACGCGCTTGAAAAGAAACTGGTCGACCAGATGGGTGGACTGGAGGATGCAATCGCCTATGCCATCGAGCAAGCTGAATTAGGAGAGGAATTCCGCATATCAGAATACCCAAAGCAAAAAGATTTCTTCGAACAATTGGCAAAAGAGATCATGGGTGATGTGAAGACTCGGATCATCGGGAATGAATTAGGCGATTTCAAATCGTATTATGATCAATACCAGAGCATTCGCAACATGGAAGGTGTGCAGGCACGTTTACCATTTGTATATACTATCAATTAATATTTCTTAAAACATTAGAGGAAGGGATAATGACGAAAAAAACCATTATCCCTTTTTTTATTATTGCTATCAGACAACAAAACGCAGGACAAGAGATATACTGTTATATTGTTAACTATTTGTTAATTAATAACTAACATGGAATTTATTGATTACTTTCGGCCCACTTATAATTATTTTTACTAAATACAAACACATGAAAAAAACTTTTATGCTCGTCGCTTTACTAACAGGAGCGATAATGATGACCATAGGTCAAACTGATTACAAAATGTGGCAACTGGTATATTTAAAAGCACTGCCCGGCGCTGATATGGAAGCCGCTGCAAAGGCTATGGCTGACCACAACAAAACCTTTCACCCTGATGGAAAATATCATGCCTCTGTATGGGCCAATAATACGGGTAGTCGTGTAGGAACCCTCGTATGGGTAATGGGACCTGCTACTTTTACAGATCATGATGACCGCCCTTCCGGTAAAAGCCACGATGAAGACTGGCGTAACGTTACAAAGTATTTCAAAGTCGTAGCTAACGAGTATTGGAAATTGGATGAGAAGAAATCCTATGTACCTGAAGACTTCAAGTATGGAGATAAGGTTATATGGACAATTTATGATATAGCTCCGGGAGAAGGATACAGATTCGCAGCTTTATTAGAGAAAATTTCTGAAGTATATAAACAGAAAAATTATGACCACAATTTCGCTGTTTACTGGAATAAATTCGATAATAAAGAAGGTCGCGATGCAGCTATCGAAGTATCATTTAGCAAATGGGCTTTTATAGACGAAGACAATTCTATGAAAAAGGATTTTGAAGAAGTTCATGGCGAAGGTAGCTGGTGGAAAGCAATTGAAGAATACCGTGATTGTGTAATCTCTTCAGAAGATGAAGTTTCTGTATTAATTCCGGAAATGAGTGCCCCTGTTGAATAAAGCACCTTCATTAAAAAAATTGATCCCGGCAGAGTCATCTTCCGGGATTTTTTTATTCAAACTTTAGTCAAATTTATATCTTCGCAACACGCCTGACCAAACTGGTCAGCAAATCCAATTCATATCTTATGGCATTTGATGAATTCCTGGCAGACCGCATTCGTGTCGCATTGAAAGAGAAAAAATCCCGCTTCACTGAAAAGCAAATGATGGGCGGTCTGGCATTTATGGTCAACGAGAAAATGTGCGTGGGTGTCATTAAAAACAACATGATGGCTCGAATTGATCCTGAATTTTATGAAGAATCGATTACAAAGCCCGGTTGCCGACCCATGGATTTTACAGGAAGACCTATGAAAGGCTGGGTATATTTAGAACCGGAAGCCATCGACATGGATGATGATTTGAACGAATGGGTAAAACTGGCACTTGATTACAATCCCAAAGCGAAATCAAGTAAAAAGAAAAAGTAAATGGAAGACATGTGGACATGCCAGGCATGTGGTCAGAAATTTCTGCACGAAAACCAATATCACTCCTGTAACGACAGAACAGTGGATAGTTTCTTGGAGGGAAAATCCTATGAAGTGATTGAACTTTTCCGGTACTTTGTGGAGGAATATCAAAAATTAGGAGGCTTTGTTTTACATCCGGCTAAATCTCGCATCGCGTTTGCCGCTAAAATCAGGTTCGGATACATAGCAAGAGTTGGCAAAGATTTTATGGATGTCGCGCTTACTTTTAACAAAGCTTACCATGATAACTTATGCTTTTACCGTATCGGGCAGGTGCCGGGTGGCAAAATCTTTCAGCACTATATCCGACTCACACACAAAGATGATCTTAATGAAGAAGTGAGGAAATTTATGCGAATGGCATTGCAGGCGGGCAATAAACAACCAATAACTGAGTAATAAATTGAAAGATGATGGATTACAAATTTCTAAAACTCCTTTTCTTTTCTATGGTTTTCATAGTAAATGCTCTTTTTTCCCAGGATAAAACTGATACAGGAAATATTGAGGTAAGCATTCAGAATATTGATATGGATGAAGAAGGAGATCTGGTGATTCTGTTATTTAATAGCGAAGAATCGTGGTTAGAAGTTGAGCTGTTTTATAAGATCATCAAAGTATCTCCAGAGAAAGAGACCGAGAAAATCGTATTTGAGAATATCCCTTTCGGATCCGATTATGCCATTGAAGTGGTCCATGATGAGAACGGCAATCTTAAAATGGATATGCGAATTCTCCCCTACCCCAAACCTAAAGAAGGAGTTGGAGTATCAAACAATACATTTCGGGCCGGGCCTCCCGAATATGAAAAAGCAAAATTCTCTCTCGATAAGCCAACAATTGAACTTGTTATTCAGATGAAATATTAAACACTGCTTGAACAATAAGGATATCTGAATGTTTCTAAGATAAAAGATAACTATCATGAACAAAGAATTCTATACATACCATGCAATGTCGCTTCAAGGCGAAGAAATCAGTATGGAGCAATATAAAAACAAGGTGGTTTTGATTGTCAATACAGCCAGTAAATGCGGTTTTACACCTCAATATGAAGGTCTGGAAAAATTGCATGAGAAATACCATAACAAAGGATTGGTAATTCTGGGATTTCCTTGCAACCAGTTTGCCAACCAGGAACCCGGAGGTACATCAGAAATTGAGACCTGCCTGTTAAATTATGGTGTTTCATTCCAAATGTTCGACAAGGTAAACGTAAATGGAAAGGAGGCACATCCCCTGTTCAAATTTTTGAAGAAAACATTGCCCGGCACGCTGGGTGGACGTATCAAATGGAATTTCACCAAATTCATGGTTGACCGGAAAGGTAATCCGGTTAAACGCTTTGGGCCTTCCACCAAACCGGAAGAAATGGAAAAAACCATCAAGGATCTGTTGCAATAATCTTATCAATCAAATGAAAAAAAATCTCAAATGGCTCCTCATCTCTTTTCTTATCAGCATATTAATCCTAATAGCTGCCTTTATGATCATTCCTAAAATAGCGCCTCAATTTGGGGCAAATGCAAGTGGTGCAAGGTTGGAAAAAATAGAAAATTCGCCACATTTTAAAGATGGTCAATTCCAAAACCTGGTTGAAACGCCGATGTATGGAGAAAACACTTCCCTTTGGCAATCCTTTGCTAAATTTATCAGAGGCGGTAAAAACCGGGAACCTTCTCATACAATTGAAACCCCAGAACTCGAGATTAATTCGATAGCTGCAGATGAAGTATCAGTTACATGGTTTGGCCATTCGACCGTTTTAATGCAGATAGCCGGAAAGAAGCTGCTGATCGATCCTGTTTTCAGCAACCATACTTCCCCATTTGCATTTATGGGTCCCAAAGCTTTTCCGTATTCGCATCAATATAGTATTGATGACCTGCCGGAAATTGATGCTGTTATTATTTCCCATGATCATTATGACCATCTGGATTATGAAAGCACACTCAAACTTAAAAAGCTCGTTTCAAGATTCTACGTGCCGCTTGGATTAGGAGCGCACCTGGAAAAATGGGGCATCCCTTCTGAAAACATAACGGAAGCGGAATGGTGGGACGAATTCCAGTTTGATCAGGAAATTTTATTGGCATGCGTGCCCATGCGCCACTTTTCAGGAAGAGGCATTGCCGACAGGAATAAAACCCTTTGGGCCGGATGGGTGATCAAATCAGAAAACCACACCGTTATTCATACCGGAGATTCTGGATATGGACCACATTTTAAACAAATTGGAGAAAAATACGGCCCCTTCGACCTGACGATGGTTGAATGTGGCCAGTACAATGAAGGCTGGCCCTATATTCATATGACACCCGAGGAAACTGTTCAGGCTCATATTGATCTGAAAGGCAATATGCTACTACCTATACATTGGGGCCGCTTCAATCTAAGTTTACATGCATGGACCGATCCTGTGGAAAGAGCTTCTGCAACTTCAAATCAGAAGCATATCAATTTAATAACGCCTGTACCCGGACAGTTAGTAAATATATCAGATCCAATGGCCTATTACGAATGGTGGCAATAGTTGTTCGTACTGATTATAAATTAGCAAAAGGACTTGAATCTTCACTTGTATATATAAATTATTTATACTTTTATCCCATTGTAAAAATCAAAATTTAATCAATATGACAAGAGTAGTTTTAGAAGCATGTAAAGGCAACAAACACGGGGACTGTGTTGAAGTATGTCCTGCGGATTGCTTTTATGAATTAGACGATATGCTGGTTATTAATCCTGATGATTGTACAGATTGTTCAGCTTGCGAAAGCGAATGCCCTGAAGAAGCCATTGTTCCTGATGATGAGGCTCCCCAGGAGTGGATCGATTTCAATGCCAATGCTGATTTTGACAATCTGAAGAACATCACCGATAAGGATGAGATAACAAGATAACCTGGTGTTAACTTCTTAAAAAAGTAAAAGCCGCTCTTTCGAGCGGCTTTTTTTATGTTAAGCCCACCGGTTTTTATTCAGATAAAGAATAATCCATAGCCGCATGGCGCTTATAAAACTCATAACGCCACTTAGCATTCTTAATGGCAAGTGCTCCAAGTTCTCTTGCCCTTTCAGGGAAAGTCTTCTTCAAGGAGAGGAAACGAACTTCCATATTTTGGAATTGCTCATATTTATTCCAATCAGGTTCTTTCGAATCGAGTTGGAAAGGATTTTTACCTTCATTCTCAAGCAATGGGTTGTAACGGAATAAAGACCAGTAACCAGACTCTACCGCAAATTTCTCTTCCGCCTGTGATTCGGCCATTGTGTTACGCAAGCCATGTGCAATACAGGGTGAATAAGCGATGATCAATGAAGGACCCGGAAATGCCTCAGCTTCTTTCAGTGCTTTAAAATACTGGTTCATATTGGCTCCCATGGCCACCTGTGCAATATAAATATAACCGTAGGTCATGAAAATGGCACCGAGATCTTTCTTACGTACCACTTTACCTGAGGTCGCAAATTTAGCCACAGCTCCAGTTGGAGTCGCTTTTGATGCCTGGCCTCCTGTATTGGAATATACTTCCGTATCCATTACCAAAATGTTAATGTCTTCTCCGGAAGCCAACACATGGTCTAATCCACCGTATCCAATATCATAAGCCCAGCCGTCGCCACCAAATGACCAAACAGATTTCTTAATGAAATACTGCTCAAGTTTCATCAGTTGTTTGGCAAGTTCATCTTCTTTTCCTTTCAGCACTTTCGAAACTTTAGCTGATGCAATTTTTGAAGCTTCACCATCATTCATGGCTACAAGCCATCCTTCAAAAGCTTCTTTCCTGTCGGCATCAATCTTGTTTTTCAAAGCTTCCTTCATCAGTAATTGAATGCGCTCACGCATTTTCCTCACGCCAATAGCCATTCCGTAACCATACTCAGCATTATCCTCAAATAAGGAGTTTGCCCAGGCTGGTCCTTTACCTTCAGCATTGGTAGTATATGGTGTTGATGGTGCTGATCCACCATAAATAGAGGAGCAACCCGTCGCGTTCGCAATCATCATCCGGTCACCGTACAATTGTGTGATCAATTGAATGTATGGGGTTTCCCCACAGCCGGCACAAGCACCTGAAAATTCAAACAGGCTCTGTGCAAACTGGCTGTTTTTAAGATTGGCAAATTTATCAACTACGTGGTCTTTCGGTGAAATATTATTGATGAAGAAATCCCAATTGGCATTTTCATGCATCTGTTCTTCCAACGGTACCATAACCAGCGATTTTTCTTTTGATGGGCACACATCGGCACAACTGCCGCAACCAGTACAATCAAGTACGCTCACCTGGATACGGAATTTATGTGGAGCCAGTTTACCTTTGGTATCCAACAAAGCCACATCGTCAGGTACCTGTTTCGCTTCTTCTTCATCCACTAAAAATGGCCTGATAACAGCGTGCGGACAAACAAATGCACATTGATTACACTGGATACAATTTTCAGACAACCACTGAGGGACATTTACAGCAATACCTCTTTTCTCAAAAGCAGCCGTTCCCGGAGGGAATGAACCATCTTCGCGGCCTAAGAAAGCACTAACCGGTAAATCATCACCTTTTAGGTGTTCAATAGGTTTCACCACATTACGCACAAAATCAGGCATATCAGCATATGGATCTACTTCTTCTTTCACGCCAATCTTTGCCCATTCTTTGGGCACTTTCATTTCAATTACTTCAGCACCATTGTCAACAGCAGCAAAATTCATCCTGACGATCTCATCACCTTTTCTTCCGTATGTCTTTTTGATGAATGATTTCATCAACGTTTCAGCTTCTTCATAAGGAATGATTTCCGCCACTTTAAAGAAAGCTGCCTGCATAATGGTATTGGTCCTACTTCCCAGTCCAATATCTGATGCAATTTTAGTCGCATTGATCATAAAGAATTTAATATTGTTCTCCGCCATGAATTTCTTCATATGATCAGGCAGACGATTATTTGTTTCTTCTTCGTCCCAGATACTGTTTAACAGGAATGTGCCACCTTTTTTCATACCTTTCA
>JAZBOW010000186.1:0-9815 GCA_036351335.1 Bacteroidales bacterium
ATCATCGAAATGGTGAACAAGGCCAGCCGTTCGCGGGCACCCATCCAGAAACTGGCCGATACGGTGGCAAGATATTTCGTTCAGGTTGTGATTGCCATTGCTGTCGTCACTTTTGTTGTTTGGGCAATCTGGGGTCCCGAGCCTGCCTATGTATATGCTTTTGTTAACGCGGTTGCCGTGCTGATCATCGCCTGCCCCTGCGCCCTCGGCCTGGCCACACCCATGTCTATCATGGTGGGTACCGGGCGCGGTGCCCAATCGGGTGTGCTGGTAAAGGATGCCCGCGCCATCGAAGAAATGAATAAGGTAAACACCCTCATTGTTGACAAGACCGGAACCCTCACCGAAGGGAAACCCAGCCTGAAAAGCTATCAGTCGTTCGGTGCTTTGCCTGACGACGAAATTTTAAAACTGGCGGCTTCAATTGATGCCAACAGCGAGCACCCCCTTGCGGATGCGATTGTTGCAGGTGCGAAAGAAAAGCACATTGAACTACTTAAACTAAACCACTTTGAATCCGTTACCGGAAAAGGAGTAAGAGCCAGGTACAACGGAATACGCATCGGTTTGGGTAACCATAAACTGATGGAAGATTTTGAAGCTACGCTTGACGAGGGCAGCAAAAAACTTGTGGAAGACTGGCAGTTGAAAGCCCAGACAGTCATGTACCTGATGATCAGTAACAAAGTGGAAGGCGTTGTCAGCGTTTCAGATAAAATCAAGGAAAGCTCGGCCAAAGCCATCAAAGCATTACAAAAGGCGAGCATCGAAGTGCATATGCTTACCGGCGATAATAAGTTTACGGCCAAAGCAGTTGCTGACGAACTCGGGCTGGACGGCTTCCAGGCCGATTGCCTGCCCGACGACAAATACAACAAGGTGTTGGCGCTCCAGAAAGAGGGCCATATTGTTGCCATGGCCGGCGACGGCATAAACGATGCCCCGGCACTTGAACAGGCCAACGTGGGCATCGCTATGGGCACCGGTACCGACATTGCCATGCAAAGTGCCGAGATCACACTGGTAAAAGGCAACCTAAACGGCATTGTCAGGGCAAGGGAACTCAGCCAAAAAGTGATGCGGAACATCAAACAAAACCTGTTTTTCGCCTTTGTTTACAATGCGCTCGGCGTGCCGGTGGCGGCCGGGGTGCTTTTCCCGTTTTTCGGCATTTTGCTAAGCCCCATTATTGCTGCTGCCGCCATGAGTTTCAGCTCGGTATCCGTTATATCGAATGCCTTGCGACTAAGAAATAAATAAAAATCAATTCTAAACATTTAAATAAATTCAAACAATGAAAAATCAAAAATTAATTTTAATCACCGCATTATTCGTAATCCCCTTGCTTTTTACATCCTGTAAAAAGGATAAAAACGAAAACCCGGCCGACTTAACATCGGAAGTAACCGGAACGTACAAAGGCAGCATTACGCCATCTGACGACCCTGCCAACAGCAATGATGCAATCCTCGAAATCACGAAGGTTGACGAAAGCACGGTACAACTGAACATGATGAGTGAACACCTCGACACGGCCTTCATGCTGAACCTTTATGAAAATGCTGACAGTATAATGGTTTGCCTTACCGGTGAGCAGTTTAACAATGAATACGGCCACCGCCTGGATGAAGACCACCACATGATGGGCGACAACAACCACATGGACTGGAACCACCACATGGATGAGCAACACGAGCCGGGCGATATGCATTATGGCGGGTTTGACATGGAACACCATACATTTTCATACAGTCTCGTACCGGGAGGCCAGTCTGATGTCAGCTATCAGTTTGAAGGCACAAAAGAACAATAGAAACAATCAAAGAATAATTAAACATTTTAAAAACAAGGTAACATGAAAAGAACAATGAAATCAATTTTGATAGTAGCTCTGCTACTGTTAGGTCTGGGAAGTCTTCAGGCACAAACTGCGACAGCAGAGTTTAAAGTGTATGGCAACTGCGGCATGTGTGAAGCACGCATTGAAAAAGCTGCTGAATCAATTGAAGGTATTGAGTCAGCCGACTGGGACAAGGAAACGAAAATGATCGATGTAAAATACGATCCGGCTCAAGTGGAAACTTTAGAGATTCACAAGGCCATTGCCAAAGTAGGTCACGATACGGAAAAAGTAAAGGCGGATGATAAAACCTATGATGAACTTCCGGGATGCTGCCGGTATGACCGTGAGGAGGATTCAAAAAAAGAGGAAGACTAAACAAGAGGAAAGATTTTGGGCCATAGCAGCGGGAACCTGCCGGCAATGGATACCTTTATCTAGCAGGTTTCCGCATTTTTATAATATACCTTTTGTAGAGTTATTTCTACAGTCTTGTGAAAATAATTGCACAGTTTTCATTTTCAGCTATTTACCGGTTCACTTGTGAGCCAGTAATACAGCAGGCAAAGATGTGTTTCGCTTCCCGTATCCTTTCTGGCATAATTATTTTACGAGCTACGTATTAAGAAAACAATTGTTATTAGAACTAAATACAAACACATAGAACACTTTAAAAATAAATACCATGAAAAAATTAGTAATGATTTTAACAACCGTATTCTTTTTAAGCGGATTTACGGTAGAAGCCCAGATGGGCCAGATGCACAACAAACAATCAGTGCAACAACAAGGAATGATGCAACGAGGCATGATGGGCAATGGAATGTGCCCCATGTGCGGCAAAATGATGCAGCAGCAAATGCCCATGAAAAAATACATGATGATGGTACATAAGCTGCCCGCCATGCAGGAACAATTGTCGCTCAGCGATGAGCAGGTGAATCAGATGATTGATATGCAAACGGCCTTTAAAAAAGAACAGGTAGACTACAAGGCTACTTTAACAAAAAAGCAAATGCAGATGAAGAAATTGTTGCATAGCAATGCATCTGCCGCCGAGGTAAAAACACAAATGAAGCAGTGTGCCGATACCAAAGTGGATATGAAAGTAGCTGCTTATGAAACGGCAGGTAAAATGAAAGCACTGCTTACCGGCGAACAAAAAGAGCAGTTGAAAAACATGATGATGAACCAGGAAGGAATGATGATGGGATCTGGTGGCATGATGAACCAGGACGGTATGATGAATCAGCAAGAGGATCAGGATCATGAAGAACACCATTAAAAAGACATGAAGAACACCATTAAAAAGAAAGGAGTATTATCATGATGAATGGATATGACGGCCATGGATGGGGAATGGGCCTTGGAATGGGCTGGTGGTGGATCATCGGCATCATTGCATTGGCGCTGATTATCTGGCTCGTGGTAAGAGCCACTAATCAGAACTCCCAAACGAACCTTCCCGGAAATAAATCCTCACTCGACATCCTCAAAGACAGGTATGCCAGAGGCGAAATTGATAAAGCGGAATTTGAAGAACGCAAAAAGGATTTGATGTAAAAACCCAAAACGGACAGGATAAATCAAATGCCTGTCCGGTTTTATTCTTTTTAGTTTAAGAATATATAAAGCGTAATCGCAGAATAAATACGAAAAATATGAAATACTATATCGAAAAAACAACAGACTACGCCTTTGACGAGGCTGTGGAAAAAGTTACCGAAGAACTGAAAAAAGAAGGATTCGGGGTGTTATCCGAAATCGACATTCAAGAAAAGTTAAAGGAAAAGCTGGATGTGGATTTCAGGAAATACAAAATCCTGGGCGCCTGTAACCCGCCCAAAGCTTACGAAGCCTTGAAGGCCGAAAACAAGATCGGTACCATGCTACCCTGTAATGTCATCGTGCAGCAACTTGATGACAACAAAGTAGAGGTAGCGGCAGTAAATCCCGAGGCTTCAATGATGGCAGTAAATAACCCTGGACTGGAAAAACTTGCCGGAGAGATAAAGGGCATGCTGGAAAGGGTGATTGCCGCGGTTTAAATTTGGAAGACTTTACTTTGTGATCTATGACCTATGTAGGACGAACTTGGTTATTGCTGAGAAAGATCATGACCATATCTATTTGATCTGTTTAAGGTTTATCCACATTTGCACTTTATTGTTAAAAAGCTGTTAATAGGTAGGGTAGATTTGGTTGTGAGACAAAACGACCTTATATTACACATAGGGTTTTAATCAAATCTTACAAAAATAAGAAAACTTAATATGAAAAGATTTTATATACTTCTCACAATTGCATTCAGTACGCTGACAATGCATGCACAGATAACACTTGAAAACGCTTATCCGGAATCAGTTGCATTCGCCTACCTTGAAGGGGAATACTATTACTCGGTTGATTTTATAAATAATACATGTGCTATTTACAATTTTGATCATACACTAAAAACCGTGGTAAATTTTGATCTTGCAACAGACTGGTACTTATATGATGTTGCGTTCATTTCCACAAAGGTATTTAATGATGATGAACTTATTGAAATGCTGGTTGTGAATTACAAATATGTAGCCATAACAGATACAACCGGATACTATGAATACGCAACCCGGGTGATCAGCGAAAATGGTAGCATCTTGCTGGACATACCTGGGGGTGGCTACTCTGACATTTATAACACGAGCGAAGGTAAATCGAAACTGATGGTCCAAACCTACGACTTCTCAGTAAGTCCTCCTGTTTACGGTACAAATATTTATAATTTGCCCGACAACGATGCTTCGTTTAATGCGGAAACGTCATCATTAACACTTCCTCCTGCCTATCCCAATCCTTCAGCGTCTTTTATCAATGTTCCATATCAGTTAAATGAAAATATGAGCGAAGGGACATTGGTTATAACCAATATGAATGGGCAAGAAATAAAAAGACAAAGAATTCATGAGAAGAGTGGAATGATAATCCTTAACTCTAACAATATGACGCCAAGTCAATATCTGTATTTTATTCAGTCAGGGAACCTGAGGTCAGGATCAAAAAAAATAATTGTAAAGTAAGGTTTTGTATACAAACATCGACTATGAGCATTTTTCTTAGGATAAAATTGGGCTTCTTAGAAAGGAATCGAAGCAAGAATCTTTAAGATTCATTTAAAATCTGTCAGGTTTTTTTAGGACAATACAAAAATCTCAGAAATATTCAGAATTTGACCCATAAAAACCAATTCTCAAGTAAATTCAACATCATATCTAGGATAAATCTCATCTTTTTTTAAAATTTTGACGGAATTTTTATGAAAAATGAACTTATCTGTATCCGTTTGCGCATCTTTTCGTTATATATTCGCATGTTACCGTATGCTGATCGCATGTTTTCGTATAATTTCAGTACCTTTATCAGCAAAAATCGGTCGATATGGCAAAAAAATTAAGAATAAAACGATGCTTATTCTGTAATGAAGAATTTGAATACAAGTCAATTAGAGCAAAGTATTGCTCGGACAACTGCAAAAATAATTACAATAGGCGTAAATATAACAAGCGTTTGTATGATTGTATATATCCGATTCATGTCGAATTAGCTCAAGAGGAATATGAATACCTGATCGAGAAAACGGATGAATACGATATGACCCCTGAAGAATTTATAAAATGGATACTAACTGATAAATTAATTGCCAGTATTGCCTCTGTATTTCTTTCTGAGAGGGAAAAAGATAACTTAGAGATTCTTTTTGAGAAAAAAGAAGTGAGCGGTTCTTTCCAGATTGCTTTAAGAGATTGGATTTTGGAAACAGCCAAAAATCAACTGGGTACGATATATGATAGAGAAAAAAGGATGCGCGATTCGTAGAAATTTTCATCGCTTTTTAGACAAATAAACTTATCTTTAAGTATCATCCTATTACTAATTCTTATGCCTCACATCCTGTCCTAATCAGCCTATATGCTTGGCTTGAAATGCCACAAGTCTAGTAGCTTTGAGATGAACTTACAGCTCGGCGGGAAGCCATTTTTCCCATGGAACTAATGAAGGAATTTAAACTGGCCATGTTTCAGGGGGAACCTGTATAAATATATTCTCTCATAACAACATTTTAAATGCGATACCTTATACTACATCTCTTGTATGTCTTCAAAAGAAATTGGATACGCTAAAAACGCTTACCAAACGTTTAAAACAACCCACTTCGGGCTTTTTTCAGCTTTTTAACCAGCTGTATTTCTGCACTTAAACGCTTTTTAAACGTTTAGGACTCATCCTGGTCAAATTAGGCTGATAAACCGGAAAATTGCGCCCTGATACCCGGTTTAAACGTTTAGTTAAACGTTTAATTTGGGGCCTTTGTGGTGGCTTTTTTGAAGACATACACTTTATTCCCCACAGTCTGATCATGTGTTGGGGCAGCCATACTTTTTGACAAGTTTTGGTTTGTGGGTTGGCTTTTTGAGCGACTTAGCAATGTGTTTGGATGCGAAGTGCTGGCATTCTATCGAGATTTCAATTTTTACTTACCAAATCTATCAGGTAATGCCATAACGCAATACTCTCCTTTTGAGGTGTTCTTTGGTGCACAGAGCTTAATTTCTCAGTGCAAGGAAATGACTCTATTTTAGATAACAATTCCTTCTTGTTAGTCCAGTCAATTGTTGAATCCGAGTTGTTTTGAGACAATTCTAAAATCCAATTATTAATTTTTTCTATCCATTCAACAGAAGTCCTACTTTGGACGTATCCAAACATTCCGCTTACTTTTAAATGAGAAGAATGGTGTCCCCTTTTAAAACGTTCAATTCCGCCTCGTATGCCACATACATACTCTTTATTGTTCGATGTTTCTGATAGTCTTTTTGCTTCAAATTCAATTAATGTTATTGGTTTTTTAGTTCTTGCCATTACAAAAACACCTATATCAGTTTCTTTATCTGATACGGGTTGTGTTGGGTTTTTGCTAAACCTAAAAGGGAAATAACTTTCAGATTCGTTTTTACATAATTCAAAATGCTGAACCAGATTATCACTAATCCTATTCTCCTTCTCAGAATCTTTAATTGACTGATAATAACCAGGAAAACCTGAAATGTTTTTATCTACAAATGACAATATTAAATCTATCTCATAATTTGAGTCCACACTCAAATCATTTGTCTTTGGAATTTGGTATAATGGTAAAGAATCTCTAATCATTATTATAACGGGATTTAATATAGTCGGCAAAAGTTTCATCTGCATCCCTTAATGCAATTGAGGGCAACCAATAACGCAGCTGCTTTGGTTTGGCTAAAATAATTGAATCTTGTCCATAAGCCTTTATTATCCTTTGTATATGTGTTTTTTGTTGATTAACATCTCGTGTTGGAATTGCTTCTTCAATATATTGTTCCAAATCAGTAATTTTTTCCTGTTTTGGAGTTAATGTTTCGGCAGTATATTTAAAGTGCAAAGCATAATACTTTCCTGCATCAATTACTTTAAACAATTGGAAATATTTATCAGTCTGATAAATGCTATTTAAAGTTTTGCAAAACAAATTGTTAAAATTTTTAATCTTACTTGCAGATGCGCTATTTTCTGAACTTTTTTTTGAATTAGAATTTAAAAAGTAATTCATCGTATCATTAAGAATAATTTCATCAACTTCAGTTAATTGAACATCTTTTAAATTTTCAGGATAAGGAATATTCAAAATATCCTCATCATATAAAGAAGTAGATTTTATAATCTTAACACGACTACTTGTCACCAATATAAAGAACCTTAGTAAATAATCGTTTCCTTTTATATAATTAGCCAGCTTAATTAATTCAGGTCTCTGGTTTTTGGGCGCATGAATAGAATATATATCACTTAAAAAGGTTAAATAGTCTTCCGAATATTCTGTCAAAAGGTTGTTTCTTCCCAGAACTTTTCTAATCAATAAATGAGGAGGAGTATATAATTCTTCTTTTCTAGGTCTATGAAAGAATGTGATACCACATTTAGGATATGTATCTATTTGAATTCCATTTTCTGTCAAACAATCTGTTGGAAGGAAGTCTTTCCCTGTAATATATTCTGCTCTGTTTTTATCTCCTTTTTCAATAAAACCTTCCCCATTTATCCATCCCAAACTCTTTTTCTCGTATAAAAACTCCTCTAGAGTCCTAATATTATTCAATTTTTCTAACAAACCGACCAGTCGCCCTCCACCAAATAAATTAGCTTTCCAGACATACGGGTTATTAATAACTGCATCTTTATTTACATAATGAAAGTCATAATGGTCAAATTCTAAAAAGAGCCTATTAGTATTTGAAAAAGTCCTATTAGCTACTAAGTGCAATACGGCTTCATTATCAGGCTTTGATTTTTGAATAAAAATAGCTGCTGTAGCTACATTTTTTCTTGCCCATAGCTTATCAGCTAATTTGGTAAAATCAATTACTTGTAATAGATTATTATGAGAAAATAAATCTTGCTTAAAGTTTAAATCATTTTGATATAGAATTGGTCCAGATGGTTGGATTAAGCATAGAACAGCGTCATCTTTAATTAATTTTAAAGATTGTACAAGAAAATGTAAAGCAGGATTTTCATCAGGTATTCTTATTTCACTTTTATACCCTATTTTATCATTCAACTCTTTGAAATATTTCTTTCTGCTTGGCTCTTTACCGTTTACAGGTGGTAAATTAAAAGGTGGATTTCCAATAACTAAATCAAAGTCTGCCTTAGAAGCATATGTAATAAAAGCGAAAAAATCCTGTGTTATCAGGTTATTGCTTAAATCAGGAAATCTCAGTTTTCCCCAAGTAGGTGGGTCTAAATCAACTTCGTCTAAAATTGCTAATGCAAGACTAAATACCGAAAGACGAATTGCATCCTGCTCAATATCAACTCCATGAATGCTTTTTAGCAAGAGTTCCTTTAAAACGGATAATGATGGCTTGGTAAGTTTTCCAGTTTTTTTCCATTCATTGTATCTCCACCATTGAACAATACGCTTGTAGGTTTTTACAAGAAAAATTCCCGAGCCACAACTTATATCAATTATTTTAAAATTATCCTTTGGTTGTTTTATAGGCATACACTCATCAACCAAAGTACTTACAATCATTTCTGGAGTATAAACAATATCCTTACTATCTGTTAGAAGTTCTTCATAAACTGAACTTATTACTTCAACAGGCAAATGTGAAAATGAGTACAAACGCCACAATACATATTGATTGTTTTGAATTTTGCCATCCAGGTAGTCAGCTAATTTCCTTACTTCGCTTTTTTGAATTGCATCTCGCTGTTCAATTTCATATTCTTTGTCCCATTCAAAGATTTTTCCGTTAAAGTCTCTTGCTAATTGGTCTAGCAAATCAAGTATTTTACCCTCTCTAATGGTATCGCAGAAGTTAGAACATTGAAAATGTTTTTTAAAATAAGTGCCCGCAAAATAACCACTTGCACTCTTTTCATCCCTTTCTTCAAGATACTTTATTAATAAACTTTGAACTAAAAGCTTAAGTGCAACATGTTTGTCTAATCCTGATTCTTTTTGGAAGTCAACATATACCTCCTTAAGTCCTCTTATTAAATCTCTTGTTGCAGATTCTTCAAAACGAAAATATTTTTTCTCATCTTGCTCATCCCAAAATAAACCACTATCAAAATCTTTTGCGCGAAAATCTCTTAAAGCTTTCCCTGATAATGTAAGCAATTCTTTTGCATAGTCATCACTCTCTTCTTTAGGTCTTTTACGTGAATCAAAAATGCTGACAGAGTGCTTTTCAATTATCACGAACGCAGGAACCTGATAACCGTTCCACATTTGAACATGAATACGATTTATATCTTCAATTGTTAAAATTTTTTTCGTAAAGTCAAACAAATACAATTGTGGGATATTTCCTCGTCCATCTGAAAAATGTCTGAAGTATACAGCATCAGCATTAAATTTCTTTTTTGCTGTTTCTAGTGCAAAAAGAATGTCAGGATA
>JAZBOW010000187.1:0-2843 GCA_036351335.1 Bacteroidales bacterium
CAGTTCGTATTATTGGATTTCATCTCATCAGATTGTGCTCCTTGTTTTTACGACCTGGTAAGATTGCTCGAAATTCAGCAAAACCTGGCAAACAAACTAAAGATCGTCGTGATTGTAACGGATGGCAATTTAAAAAAGGCTATGGCGCTTTACGATGGAAATCATCAGCATATCACATGGTTAAATTTGGATGATAATATATTAGTGCTTGAAAGCTACGAGGTGAAAACCTTCCCTTCCTATGTGCTCATCAATCCAGATGCAACTATTGCAATGGCGCCGGCCCCTCCACCAAATGAAAGCCTGGAAGTATTCATAAAAGGTTTTATGGTGCGTTACCAAAATAATAAGTAAAGGTTGCGTTCCAGCCAAAGTTTATTTTTCACCTTAAAACAATTACCTTTGTGCACCATAAATTTGGCAGGTCAGGATGATCGAATTTTGACTGGAATAATTATTGATACACGCTTTGCAAACAGCATATTCACATGATTAAGATACTTAGAAAATTTTTAGGGGATAAAGCCACACGCGATCTCAAAGCTATAAATCCATATGTAAAACAAATTCACGAAGCATACAAAACTATTTCTACTTTAAGTAACGATGACCTACGTGCAAAAACTGCTGAATTTAAAGAGCGGATTGCACGCAATGTAGCGGAGGAAGAGAAAGAGGTAGCTCAGATTAAAGAAAGCATAGAAACCGACTCCAACATAGATATAAACGAAAAGGAAGAACTCTATAAAAGCATCGATCGGATCAATACACGGATTTACGAGAAAACCGAAGAAGAATTGAAGAGAATACTTCCTGAAGCCTTTGCCGTGATAAAGGAAACCGCCAAAAGGTTTTTTGAAAATGAAGTAGTGGAAGTGACTGCAAATGCATTTGACAGTGACCTGGCAGCCCAAATGGAAAACGTAAATATCAAAGGTGATAAAGCCTATTATGATAATTCGTGGATGGCCGGTGGTAATAAAATTACCTGGGATATGATCCACTACGATGTGCAGTTGATTGGAGGTATAGTCCTGCATGAGGGAAAAATTGCTGAGATGGCAACAGGAGAAGGAAAAACACTGGTGGCCACATTACCAGTATACTTAAATGCCTTAACAGGAAAAGGCGTTCATATGGTAACGGTGAACGATTACCTGGCCAAGCGTGACTCAGAATGGATGGGCATGTTGTATATGTTCCATGGGATGAAAGTGGATTGTATCGACAAACACCAGCCCAATTCTACAGCACGTCGAAAAGCCTACCTGGCCGACATTACTTTCGGAACGAACAATGAATTTGGTTTTGATTACCTGCGTGACAATATGACAGGAAACCCGGAAGAACTTGTACAACGCGAACATAATTACGTCATCGTGGATGAGGTTGACTCTGTTTTAATTGATGATGCACGAACACCATTGATCATTTCCGGTCCAACACCTAAGGGCGATCTGCAGGAGTTTGATGCCCTTAAGGCTGATGTGCAGAAATTATACAATGCCCAGAAATCGTTGGTTACTTCACTGCTGGCCGAAGCCAAAAACCTTCTAAATGACCGTACCAACAATGATACAGTAAAAAAAGGAAGTGATGCGCTGTTCAGGGCATACCGGGGTTTGCCGAAAAACAAACCTTTGATCAAATTCCTTAGTGAAGAAGGAAACAAGACACTACTTCAGAAAACGGAAAGTTTTTACATGCAGGAGCAGTCAAAGAATATGCACATCATCGACGATGAATTGTTTTTTGTGATTGATGAAAAGCATAGCTCCGTTGACCTGACTGAAAAAGGCATTGACCTGTTATCAAAATCATATGACGATTCCTCATTTTTTATTTTACCTGATATTAATATCGCGATCAGTGAGCTTGAAAAAGAAGGTCTGTCGGAAAAGAAATTCCTTGAAAAGAAGAATGAGATCATCAAGGATTACTCCGTGAAATCAGAGCGTGTACATACCGTTCATCAGCTATTGAAAGCATATACGCTGTTCGAGAAAGACATCGAATATGTCATCATGGAGAATAAAATTAAAATTGTAGATGAGCAAACCGGTCGCATCATGGAAGGCCGAAGATATTCTGATGGATTGCACCAGGCGATCGAAGCAAAGGAAAATGTGAAAGTTGAATCCGCCACGCAGACTTATGCAACTATTACCCTGCAGAATTATTTCAGGATGTACAAAAAGCTGTCAGGTATGACGGGTACAGCCGAAACGGAAGCAGGTGAGTTGTGGGATATTTATAAATTGGATGTAGTAGTAATTCCCACAAATAAACCTATTGTTCGTGAAGACAGGGAGGACCTGGTTTATAAAACTAAACGTGAAAAATACAACGCGGTGATCGATGAGATTGAAAAACTCGTCAATGGGAAAAGGCCTGTGTTGGTTGGCACTACTTCGGTTGAAACATCAGAGTTATTAAGCAGGATGCTGACGAGAAAACATATAGAACATAACGTTCTGAATGCAAAGTTGCACCAGAAAGAAGCACAAATTGTTAAAGAAGCCGGTCAGCCTGGAATGGTAACCATCGCAACTAACATGGCGGGTCGTGGTACCGATATTAAATTGGGTGACGATGTTAAAAAATCAGGTGGTTTGGCCATTATCGGAACCGAAAGGCATGATTCAAGACGTGTGGACCGGCAGTTAAGAGGTCGTGCCGGTAGGCAGGGCGATCCCGGAGGCTCACAATTTTTTGTTTCGCTCGAAGATGACCTGATGCGGATGTTCGGCTCAGGACGGATTGCCGGAATCATGGACCGTCTTGGTTTGGATGAAGGCGAAGTGATCCAACATTCAATGATCACCAAATCCATCGAACGGGCA
>JAZBOW010000188.1:0-25622 GCA_036351335.1 Bacteroidales bacterium
ATCTCATAGTGTTTCACATTTTGTAACCCATGACCTCGAACATCACCTCATTGAAATAGCAGAAATACTTTTCTTCTTATTAGGTGCGATGACTATAGTAGAAACGGTTGACCAGCATCAGGGTTTTAAGATAATTACTGATAAAATAAAAACCACCAATAAAGTGAAATTGCTCTGGATTCTCAGCATTCTCACTTTTTTCATGTCAGCAACACTTGATAATTTAACAACAACAATTGTTCTTGTAGCCCTGCTGAGAAAGTTGATAGACGATAAGAAAACAAGATGGTTTTTTGCCAGTATGGTCGTTTTAGCTGCCAACGCCGGAGGAGCATGGTCACCGATTGGCGATGTAACTACCATTATGCTTTGGATTGGTGGACAGATTACTGCGGTAAATATCATTTTATATGTGATTCTTCCCAGTTTAGTAACTATGATTGTTCCGCTTATCATTGTTAGTTTCATGATGAAAGGGAATGTTCAAAGACCTGTTTTAGAGAATGGTGATACGGCAGAGTTTACAACTTCTTTTGAAAGAAAATTATTATTGATCATGGGTGTTTCGGCCCTGTTATTCGTGCCTGTTTTCAAAACCGTTACCCATCTCCCCCCGTACATGGGAATGCTGTTTGGGTTAGGTGTGATATGGCTGGTAACTGAAATACTGCATAGGAATAAACCTTTACAAGACAGAAGAAAACTAACTGTGATTGGTATTTTGCAAAAAGTAGATGTACCGACCATTTTCTTCTTCCTCGGTATTCTTTCAGCAGTTGCTGCTTTGCAGTCGATGGGCCATTTGGATGTGTTGGCAAAATACCTGGATGCGAACCTTCATAATATTTATACCATCAATTTAATAATTGGCGTGCTTTCTGCTATTGTGGATAATGTGCCACTGGTTGCAGGAGCCATGGGTATGTACCCGGTTGCTGAAATAGGTACAGTAGGGTATATGGCTGATTTCATGGTGGATGGCACATTCTGGCAATTCCTGGCTTATTGTGCCGGTACCGGTGGAAGTATCCTTATTATTGGGTCAGCCGCGGGTGTAGCCGCCATGGGATTGGAAAAAATTGATTTCATATGGTATATGAAAAAGATCAGCTTGTTGGCACTTGCAGGTTATTTGGCCGGTGCAGCGGTTTATTATTTTCAGATGCAATTATTGGCATAAAGATCTTTAAGATATTAAGTAACCCTGTTCATTTTATTGGACAGGGTTTTTTTATGAAATAGAATAAAGGAGTCGCTAAAAATATAGTAATCCTGCTGCCTTGTTTTACAGAACAAATTTTAATTTTGAAGTTTATTAACCATAAAACCAAAACATATAAAATTCAAAACACTTTAACTGACCACCTTTAGCATTCTCTTTCTTTCAGTGTGTATGCTTTATCTGTCTTCTTGTAAGAAATCGGATGATGATCCAGAGAAATGTTCATTAATAAAAGAGGTTGTTGAGCTTGAAAATGGTATCAGAATCACGTATGATTTTGTTTACAATGAAAATAGCCGGCTTGAAAGAACCAATATTAGCCAGACAAATAGTAGCTACGAAGGATACGATTCGTTTATTTACAATGCCGATAACAAATTATCAAAAGCGGCTTCATATTCCAATGGAACGAAAGAAGAAGAAAGTACTTATACCTGGGAAGGAAATAAAGTAACCATCATTTTCTCATACAGGGAAGACGGTATTTGGGTTTCTTCAGGGTTGAAAAATGTTTTTGAATTGAACGAAAAAGATCAACCCATACGCCGTGATTATTATTTTAAAAACAATGATGAATGGGTATTGTATTCATTTGAAACATATAGTTGGGAAAATGGGAATCTTAAACGTAAAGAGGGATTTGGGGAAGCCCAACAAACGGCACGTTTTAATCTTTCAGGGAATATGTTGCCTGTTATCACTAAAAAAAGAAATATTAAAGACGTAAATGCAGGAAATGATTTTCAGCGTTATTTCTGGTCTGTTTATGAATATGATGATAAGCCGAATATTTATGCAGAAATGCGTTCCATCAATGTTTTTAATATAATTAAAAATAATGTTACCTCGGAAGTGCTCACTTGGGATGCCGATAACACAGAAGAAAGGTACATTTATAAGTACGAGTATAATGAAGATGGTTACCCCAAAACGCTTGACTACACGGATCCGGATAAAACACTCAAGGAATCATACGAATACTATTGTAAATAATCGCAACCTGAAGATTCTCTTAAAGCCCTTCTCAATTCCTATTAGGTTTTTTATGGATGGTGAATTACGCCACCACTACAGTCTTTAGTAGCCCCGGTAGCAGATGCCAGGCAGTTGACCTCTCCAACGTATTTCAGTATACCCATAAAAGCAAAGATCAACGCTTCTTTGAAATCAACAATTTCATGATCAGGCACAATCACTTCTTTGTTGGTTTCCATTTTAATGGCATCTACAAGAAATCCATTATGGGCACCACCACCCGTTACCAGGATTTGTCCGGAATTCGTATGACTTGTGGCTTGGCATACCTGGTGAGCAATATGTTTCGAAACTGTATAAAGTTTATCTTCAATGGATTCAATGCAGGCCTCGATTTTTGGCACAAATACGTCCTGCACATATTGGTTGCTGAGGGATTTCGGGATGGGCTTTAAGTAGTATGGATCCGCATTTAACAGATCGAATAAATTTTTATCCAGTTTACCCAGGCAGGCAAAAGAACCATTTTTATCGTAAGGAACACCCAATTGTAAACTTAAATAATTCAATAACTGGTTGGCCGGGCAAATGTCAAAAGCCAGCCGTCGACCATTGTTATTGTATGATATATTAGCAATTCCACCAATATTCAGGCAGAAATCATAGCCGTTAAAAAGCAATGCATCGCCGATAGGTACCAGTGGTGCGCCCTGTCCTCCCAATTCAATATCTTTTGATCTGAAGTCATTAATGGTAGTAATGCCCGTGAGTTTAGCAATGGTTTGACCATCACCCATTTGTAATGTGTACCCCTTTTCAGGTGCATGAAATACGGTGTGCCCGTGCGACGCAATTATATCGGGCTTTGAATCGGTATTTTGCAGAAATTCATTCACTGCCTGGCCAATAAACTGACCGAATTCATTACCAGTTCTTTCAATTTCCTGTTGGCTTTTCTTAGGAAGTGAGATGAGTTTTAACCGCCATTCTTCCGGAAAGGGACAGGTTTTCGCTTTCAAAATTTTAAAAGACCAGCCGCCATTTCTTTTGAATTCACAGAATGCCAGGTCAAGGCCATCAAGGGAACTGCCCGACATCACACCGATGGCTGAGAATGTTTCCACCCTATAAGAATTTTAGTAGTTTTTCCAGTTGAACCCCTCGCGATCCTTTCACGAGTATCTGGGCATTTTTGATGGGATGTTTAATGAGATGGTTTTCGGCATCTTTTAAATCCAAAAAATTTAAAAATGGGTTGGTTGACCTTAATTTGAAAAACTCTTTTCCCACGAGCATCACGTTTTTAAATCCATTTTCTTGAATAAGGTGAATGATATTTTGATGCTCTTCTGCGGCAACATCTCCCAATTCAAACATATCGCCTAAAATCAGCCATGGGTTTTCCGGTTGAAATTCCTTAAAATTTTCGATGGCGTTTTTCATGCTTACCGGGTTAGCATTGTAGGCATCCAGTATAATTTTGTTGGACGCCTTATCCAGTAACTGTGATCGATTATTGTCGGGTTGATAATTTGTAATTGCCAGGCTAATGTTTTCAGGTGAAATCCCAAAATGCAGCCCGGTTGCTATGGCTGCACGGATATTATCCATATTGTATTTTCCGTACAATTTGGTATCGCATTCAAAAACCTGGCCTTGAAACGTCCATCGAAAGTTTAAAAATGGTTTGGATGCTAATATTGCTGTAGTAAAAAGTTCAGATGATGATCCATAAGTAATGCGTGGCAAATCTTTTGATATCTCCATTAGAAGTGGATCGTCTTCGTTCACAATGGCTATTCCGCCATGGTTGCCCAGAAAGCCGTAAAGTTCGCTCTTAGCTTTAACGACTCCTTCAAGTGAGCCAAAGCCTTCAAGGTGTGCTTTGCCAATGTTCGTAATGATACCGGTGTTGGGTCGGGCAAGGTCACACAATAGTGCAATCTCTCCTATGTGGTTGGCGCCCATTTCGATCACCGCGATCTCTGTTTTATTTGTAATGTTTAAAATGGTAAGAGGAACGCCTATGTGGTTGTTGAGGTTGCCCTTTGTATAGCTTACTTTTTTTTCAGTGGAAAGCACATTTGCCATAAGTTCCTTAGTGGTCGTCTTGCCATTGGAACCGGTTATGCCAATAAATTCACATTTCAATCTTGAGCGGTGGAGCCTGGCCAAATTTTGCAAAGTCTGTAGTGTATTGTCAACCAACAGGAAACGTTCATCTGTTTTATATTCTTTTTGATCGATCACAGCTAGAGTAGCGCCTTTGTTTATGGCATCTTGGGCAAATTGATTCCCGTTAAAATTTTCACCTGATAAGGCAAAAAAAATGGCGCCTTCTATATCAATTCTGGTATCTGTAGAAACTTTTCCACATGATAAAAACTGCTGATATAGTGCTGTCAAATAATCCATCTAGAAATAAAAAAACCCCATTCGTTTTTTGAATGGGGTAAATTTATAAAATATTGCGTTTGTTATCTATTACCGGCAGCAGGACTTCCTACACGGATCATCGCGCAACGGAATCCAACGGTAGATGCCGATTCATCTTCGTTCAGGTATCTTCTCGTTCCAGGGCTTAGGTAATATACCCCATCGTTCCACGAACCGCCTTTAATAACACGTGATTTATCTGATATTAAAGAAGTAACACCGTATTCATACATTTCTGCAGTGGCATTATCATCATCATAACTTCCTAACCAATCTGCTTGTATAGTGGATTCATAATCTCCATCTCGATAGTTAATATTGTCCGCTTTCCGGTAATTTTTCCGGTCAGCCATTTCTTCTGCTGACACTTCTTTATATTTGATCCTACCCAAACTATCTTTCTCGGCAATACCTCCATCCATATCTTTTTCAATATTCATAAACACATTACCTCTGAATGGATTATAATCCGCTACCAGTTCATGCGACATAGGACGATATACATCCAACACCCATTCACTCACATTACCACCCATATTATACAAGCCATAATCATTGGGCCAATATGAACCTACGGCAGCAGGAATGGCAGCACCGTCATTTAAGTTGCCGGCTACACCCATATAGTCACCTCTGCCACGCTTGAAGTTGGTGACAATACTTCCGTAATATTTTGTTTCATCGGTTCTTACACCATCCCCGTTCCAGGGAAATGCTTTACGCTCAACCACACGATTATACAAGGTATTTCCCACTAATCCTAAGGCCGCGTATTCCCACTCGGCTTCGGTAGGTAAACGGTAGCTTGGCAGCATGATACCATCTTCAAAACGTACATTTCTTATGCCTGTTCCACTTGGATCAAGGTCCTGCATGCCTTCATTTACTAAGCCTTCATATTGGCCTGCCAGATAAGCTTCTGTATTAAAGTTGTTTTCGTCTTTTTGGTCGGGGTCGAAATCAAGAATGCCAGTTTGGATCAGAATGTTTTCATTAACACGATCTGTCCTCCAGGAAGCATAATCGTTCGCTTGCACCCAAGAAACACCCACCACAGGGTAATACTGGTAGGATGGGTGACGGAAATAGGTTTGAACCAAAGGTTCGTTATAGGCAAGTCTGTCGCGCCAAACCAGCGTGTCGGGCAATGCTTTTTGCACCACGGTCGGATAACTTTCTCCAAATACCCGGTTGAGCCAATAAATATATTCACGGTAGTCGAGATTGCTTACCTCAGTCTGGTCCATGTAAAAACTACTGATGGTAACTTGTCTAGGTGTATTATCCCAGTTATAAAATGGTGTTTCGGCTGTAGCGCCCATGGTAAAAGTACCGCCCTCGATCAATATCAATCCGGGGCCAGTAACTTGCTCAGTGTATTCGGAAACTTCAAATCCGCCATTGGAAGGGTTGTTATATTCCCAACCAGTAGTTCTGGATCTCTTGTTGCTTGTACAAGAAGAATTGAATACAATAAATGCGAAAGCACCTAATAATAAAATAGATAACTTGCTGATTCTAAACATCTTTAATTGTGTTTGTGTTTTTTGCTTTGTAATAACTAAAATAAGGGGGTTTTTATTGCCCTAATCTTTCTTTTTTTGTCGTTATAAATACAGAAATCCCACGCAAATGAAATTTCATGTGCGCCCAGTGCTTCACCACCTATCCTTGAAACGCCCATATCATAACTGTAGCCAAATTTAATATTATTAAACGATAATCCAACTAATAAAATAACGGCGTCAGGGTTCTCAAAATTGTGTCGGAACCAGGCACCGATTACAAAAGGATTTCGGTTGAGATATAATCCTGCATTCAATTGCTGAAAATCTTGCTGATGCATATACAATATTTGGGGTTGTATGGAAAAATCCTTTCCGTACACGCCACCCAGCATACCACGGCTTACATTAATGGTTATGCCACCATGGGCTGTATATTTTAATGGTAGCTTATCATCATTATTGTTATAAAACGACAAACTTGGTTGGGTAAGATGATCAGCAGTAAAGCCCACGAAAAACTGATCGTAATATGTGAGGACTGTTCCCACAGAGAAATCGACTACGCCAATATTGGTATTTTCAGGAGGCGTCTGGTTGGTAATATTGCTGATAGATCCATTGATAGGATTTATCTGATCTGCAAAAATAAGTTTGTCCCAATCCAATCGTTGCTGGTAATAAACAGCTTTAGCGCCAAAACGGATGAACATGCCCTCAGAAACCTGCAGGTTATAAGCGTAAATAGCGCCTAGTAAAGTTGTATTCAAAGCACCGTCGCCTTGCCGGTCGTTCATTGCGATAACACCGAATCCGCTATTGATCGAATTAAGACTCTGATCATAGGTAATGCTGTATGTGATAAAGGCTTTTGTGAGGGATGGCCATTGGTTACGGTAGTTTAGATTAATCCTGGCACATTCGGTAGCACCGGCAAATGCAGGGTTCAGATACAATGGGTTGGCGTAAAATTGCGAAAATTGCGGATCTTGTGCTTTTACAGAACACGCCAGAAGCGAAAAACTAAAAAAAATAAGAAATTGAATCAGCCTGTTTCTCAGCATATTGATTTCACATCGTTTAACGAAAGTGCAATATTACGATATTTTAATTTTATTTAGTAAAAACGCAACCAAATTAACCTTGCATGCTTCGTAATGTTTGCAAAATAAATCAAAAAAAAGTGCGTTATTTGAAATGATACCAAATGCCAATTATTAATAAAGCATATATTTTTTGACTGATACCCGATGTAACATGCCGTTTCTCAGAACACCATTAATAATGGTTGTGTTTTTACTATCAACTATTATAGGCAGGGCCATTCCCTATGATTTTAAAGAAGAGATCAAATGGGGCCAAATTCAAAAACTCACCATTGAGGGGGGGCTTGAAATGCAGCGGCTTTCATTTGAGGGAGCCTATTACCCTTCTTTAGACATAATACCCACTTTTGTGAAGGATTATACTATCCATACTGCAAATGCGGTGGTTAGCTGCATCATCGAAAATGGCATTTACGAAACATTGTCAGGTGAAGAACAGTTGCTTCTGAAAGGTCATTCGACTAAAAGTACAAGTATAAGCGCAGATTGTGAAATAGTGGTTCGCCGAAAACAACCCTATGTACAGGTAAGGTTGCAGCCTGTAAGATGGAATCCGGCAACATCTGTTTTTGAAAAACTGGTTTCTTTTGACCTGGTTGTTGATGTGGAAGACCAGCCTGAAAGAGCAGAGAATAATCGCGCAAGGATAAATTCTGTGCTGTCAGAAGGGGAGTGGTATAAGGTAAAGATTGATAAAAGCGGTATTTTTAAAATTACATACCAGGAATTGCAGGAAATGGGATTTGACGTATCAGTAAATCCTAAAAAAATAGCCGTTTTCGGAAATGGGGGTGGTATTTTGCCGGAAGTAAACAATGTGTTCAGACATACTGACCTGGTGCAAAACCCAATTGTACTGGTAGGCGAAGAAGATGGTTCATTTGATCCCAACGACTATATTTTATTTTATGGCGAAGGTCCGGTAACGTGGAAGTATAATGCACTTTCGAAAGTTTTTAACTTTCAATCCAATTACTACGACGATTACAGCTATTATTTTATCACCGCTTTAAGTGAAGATGCCAAAAGGGTACAAACTATTCAGGATACGCAAGGTTCGGCAGACGTGGTAATAAATGACTTTATTGACTACCAACACCACGAACTGGATGAGCGTAATCTGTTCAATACCGGCCGGGAGTGGTTTGGCGAAATATATGATTTCAATCTGACCAAAGAATTTACTTTCAACTTTCCTGACATTATAAAAGAATCAGGAAGCGGATATTTAAATGCAGCCTTTGCGGGTCGGTCATTCTCCAGCCACAGTTTTTCCTTATACGTTAATGATCAACTTGAAAAAACGGTTTCCGTTGAAATTGTGTACGCCAATAATCCATATCAACTTGGTAAAACAAAAAACACGCATTTTACATTCACGCCCGATGATGATCAATTGGTGGTGAAAACTGTGTATAACCGCGCATCCAATAACTCAGTCGGTTATCTTAATTTTATTGAACTGAATGTGAAAAGAAACTTGCGGATGGAAGGCGGACAGATGATGTTCAGAACACCAATTTCCGACACCAATGCGCAGATCGCACGTTACCGCCTCGGAAATGCTTCCAATGACCTGATCATCTGGGATGTCAGCAATCCGGTTCATGCAAAAAAAGTAAATGGCCAATTGGCAGGATCTACCATTGAATTTAATGCCACAGCTGAAATGCTTACAGAATACATCGCTTTTTATGATGGTGACGACCACTATAAAACCGTTTTTGTTGAAAAGGTGGCCAATCAAAATTTGCACGCTTTAAAAAATATTGATTACCTGATCATCGTGCACAACGATTTTCTGGATGAAGCCAATCGCCTGGCGGAATTTCATAAAACCATTGATAATTTTAGCTCGTATATCACAACCCCCGAAATAATTTATAATGAATTCTCTGCAGGATCACAAGATATTACAGCCATTAGGGATTTCGTAAAAATGCTGTATGACGGCAGCGACCCGGGCCGCGAAATTAAATATCTATTGCTTTTCGGCGATGCGTCATTCGATTATAAAGACCGGCTTGCAGACAATACCAATTTTGTGCCTTGTTGGGAGTCGATGGAGTCAATGAACATTGTCAACTCAGTAGCAAGCGACGATTATTTTGGTCTGCTTGACGATGGCGAAGGCATTGGAGGAGCTGTAGATGTTGGCATTGGCCGCTTTGTGGTGGGTACGCTCGAAGAGGCTGAATCTGCAGTAGATAAGGTAATAGATTATGCCACAAATACAACAGATGTGATGCAGCCCTGGCGGAATATGATCACTTTTGTGGCCGATGATGGCGACAACAATACGCATTTAAGACATGCTGAAGAATTATCAGATCATATATACCAAAATTATCCTGTATATAATATTGATAAAATTTACCTAGATGCCTACAAGCAAATTGCCACCCCCGGTGGACAAGCATCGCCGGATATGAACAAGGCTATCAATGACAAGATTGACAAAGGCACCCTCATATTTAATTATTCGGGCCATGGAGGGGAAAGTGGTCTCGGACATGAAAAATTCATGCAGATTGCTGATATAAACTCATGGACCAATACTGATAAGCTTTCTTTATTCATAACCGCCACATGCGAATTTACGCGTTATGACGACCCAACCCGTGTGTCGGCAGGTGAATTTGTGTTTTTAAATAAAAAGGGAGGAGCTATCGCCTTAATGTCAACTGCACGTGCCACTTACGCGAGTTCAAACCTTGCTTTAAACAGGGCTATCTATAAAAACAATCTTTTTAAAAAAGTAAATGGAGAATATCCTTGCTTGGGTGAAGTAATTATGAAATCGAAACTGGTGGGTGGCGATAATGACACCAAGTTTGTTTTAATTGGAGATCCGGCATTGCGGCTGGCTTACACAAAACATAAGGCCGAAACGATTAAAATTAATTCGGAAGTAGTAATTGAAAATATGCCCGATACCTTGCAGGCATTGGCAAAAGTAAAAGTCGAAGGCATCGTAACCGATCAGCAGGGAATCCTGTTGTCGGATTTTAACGGGCTGGTATTCCCAACCGTGTACGATAAATTTTCAGAAATCGAAACCTATGGTGATGAAAATTCTTCAACAACTTTTAGGGTAAGAAGGAATATTCTTTTCAACGGGCAGGCGAGCATCACGAACGGTAATTTCATGTTTGAATTCATCATGCCGCGCGATATTTCTTATAATTATGGTATTGGTCGGATTAGCTATTATGTAAGAAATGAAAGTGAGGATGGTGCCGGTTATGATGAAAATATCATTGTAGGCGGGTTCAACGAAGATGCCGTTGGGGATGAACAGGGGCCAGATATTACCTTATACATGAATGACACCACTTTTGTTGATGGTGGAAAAACTGATCAGAACCCTGACCTGCTTGCATTTGTATTTGATGAAAGCGGTATCAATACCACTGGTAATGGCATTGGCCACGATATTGTAGCAACCATTGATGATGATAATAACAAGAGTTATATCCTGAACCAGTATTATGAAGCCGATATAAATAGTTTCCAGAGCGGCAAGGTCAATTATCCTATCAGCAATCTGGAGGACGGACCGCATGTGTTGAGCCTTCGGGTTTGGGACATTTATAATAATTCTTCAACGGCCTATTTGAATTTTGTGGTGGTTTCGCAAAATGAAATGCTGGTTGAAAACTTGCTCAATTACCCGAATCCTTTTATTTCTGAAACCAATTTCGTGTTCAACCATAACCAGTCAGGCCAGGATCTGGATGTGAAAATAGTAATCTTTTCATTGGACGGAAGGAAAATAAAAACGATTGAAACAAGGATAAATCCCGAAGGTTATCAGTCGACACCTATAAAATGGGATGGACGAAACGACAATGGTGCCACCATTGGAAAAGGCTTTTATGTATACCGTGTTATCGTTAAAAATGAAAACGGAGCCACAGGTGAGGATACGTCAAAACTGGTATTTTTACGTTAACATTGTGTTATTAAAACTATTGTATTTTTGCCAGTCAGAAAAATGAAACATTTATACCACATTATATGCCTCTTAATATTTCCCTTGCTTTTGCTTGGGCAGGAAGAAATACAGGTGCAATTGAACTGGCAGGGCATACAGGTTCAACAAACGGTTAAGGATATTGAAATACATACCATCTCCTTTGAAAACAATACCCATCTACGAGAATATGCAGCACTGCCTGTATATACTACCGAAATAGCATTACCATCAGAGTATTTTGGTTTTGAGTTGCATTTCGACATTAAAGCTGCCGACACCCTTTCGGCTGCAGCATCATTGGCTATTGCTGATGCGGATTTACTAAAGGAGAACATCTTATGGCAGATACATTACAACCAATTGTCAGCCGGGATATTTATGGTGCCTATGAAAATATTGCCTGAGGACGGTCGCGTACTTCTGATAACAGATTTAAGCATTCAGGTAAATCTCGTGCCAGTCGAGCCAAAACAACAAGCTAATGAAAGGGACATATTTTTTACAGACAATTCCGTACTTGGATCAGGCAGTTGGTTTAAAATGGGCATCACAAAAACCGGAATCCATAAAATTTCATACAACGATTTACAGTCGCTGGGCATCAGCGCACCAGACCTCGATACTGAAAAGATAGGTATTTTCGGTAATTATAAGGGCATGTTGCCCGAAGCAAATTCGGTGCCGCGAATCGATGACCTGATGGAAAATGCTATAAAAATCGTTGGTGATGAAGATGGCGAATTTAATGAAGGAGATTATATTCTTTTTAATGCTAACTCGGCCTTAATTTGGGAATACAACCCATTTTCGGTGCGCTTCAGGCATGAAAACAATTTATATACTGATACAACTTATTACTTTTTAACTACTACAGAAGGGACTGGTAGAAGGATTGCGACTATCGAAAGCTCAACACAGCAACCAACTTTCACATTGCATGATTTTGTGGATTATGATGTACATGATGAAGACCTTGAAAACCTTATTTATTCCGGGAAAGAGTGGTTCGGAGAGCGGTTTACAGGTGATACCTTAGAACGCACTTTTTCATTCCATTTTCCTGATAAGATAGACGAACTGCCTGTATACTTGAATTTTGAGCTCATTGCGAGAGCATTTACGAATAGCTATTACCAGGTATTTGCTGATGGTAACATGATCATTGATTCGATATCTATTGCCAAAATACACAGCGGTGGAAGCATACACGCGCGCCGTTCTACCAAGGCGGTCACTTTTTTTACTGATAACGATCATATTGATATTAAAGTAAAGTTTTTAACCGATGATATCACCGCCAATGCGTGGCTTGAGAAAATCGCTTTAAATGTAAATCGGGCATTGAAATTCGACGGCGGACAAATGGCATTCAGGAATCCGGAAACAGCCGCATCCGGTAACCTGACAAAATTTGAAATAGAAAATGTTAACAATGAGGTTGTTGTGTGGGATATTACGGATAGTTTTAATCCATTAAATGTGGTCTATCAACAAAACGGAAATAGCGTCAATTACACCTTGCCCACTGACTCGCTTAGAGAGTTTGTTATTTGCGACGAAGAAGGTTTTTATAGGCCGGTGTCATTCAGTACGGTTCAAAACCAAAACCTCCACGGCATTACTGATGTCGATTTTGTAATTGTAAGTAACAAACTATTTCTCGAACAAGCCAATCGCCTCGCGGCCATCCATGAATCGGTTGACGGAATGGACGTACTGGTGGTTACGCCCGAACAGATTTATAATGAATTTTCTTCCGGTTCACAGGATATCTCGGCAATAAGGGATTTCATGCGGATGTTGTATCAGCGTGAAGCTTTTGGCGAAGCTTCGGGCTATTTGTTGTTGTTTGGCGATGCATCTTATGATTACAAACACCGTGTGCACGACAATACCAACTTTGTGCCTACCTATGAATCAGCGGAATCGCTCAGGCATACCACTTCCTATGTAACAGACGATTTTTTTGGATTGTTGAATGAAGATGAAGGTGCAAATTGTAATGGTGAACTTGATATCGGAATAGGACGTTTTCCAGTCTCAGACATAGCGCAAGCGACTACTGCCGTTGATAAAGTTGAACATTATCTTACTAAAAGTGATAAATTGATGCGGGACTGGCGCAGCCAATTATGTTTTATTGCGGATGACGGTGATAATAACCTGCATTTACACCAGGCCAAAGAACTTATAGAAATTGCTGACACCCTGCACCCGGGTTTCAGAATCAATAAGATTTTTTCAGATGCCTTTGCAAAGATCACGGTGCCGGGCGGAAAACGTTTCCCGGAAGTAAACACCTTAATTTCCGAGCAAGTAGAAAGAGGCGCACTCATTATCAATTATACGGGACACGGCGGTTTGATTGGATGGTCAGAGGAAAGCATCCTGGATTTACCCATGATCCATTCATTCAGCAACTATGATAATTTGCCCTTATTTATAACAGCAACCTGTGAGTTTTCACGATTTGATGACCCCGAATTTGTATCGGCAGGTGAATATGTGTATTTGAATGAACATGGCGGAGGTATTGCCTTGCTCACTACCACCCGCCTTGCATACGCGCATGCCAATATCGTGGTAAACCGACGGATATACAACAACTTGTTAAAAATGATAAACGGGCAGATTCCAAGGCTGGGCGACCTGGTGCGCTTGTCAAAAAATCCTTCTGATTCAAATTACCTCAATTTCGCACTCCTTGGCGATCCTGCACTAAGATTGTCCTTTCCGAAATATGAAGTACAAACCACAGCCATCAATGCGGCGCTTACTGGTTTTGAAGCTGATACCATCAGGTCGTTGCAGGAAGTTACAGTTCAAGGAAAGATTACCAACAGCCTGGGCGCATCTATGAACAACTTTAACGGCTATATTTTTCCGAAGGTATATGATAAACCTTCCAATTATGCAACCCAGGGAAATGACGGCAGCAGCTACTCCGAAGAATTTCAGTTGACGGATAAATTGCTGTTTGATGGACGTGCAACTGTAAAAAATGGTCAGTTCGAATTTTCCTTCATCGTGCCAAAAGACATATCACATGAATACGGATTTGGCAAGATTAGCTATTATGCGCTGGATACAACCCATATGCTGGATGCATGGGGGGCGTATGAAAATTTAGTGGTCGGAGGTATTGATCCAAACGCATCACCTGACAATACCGGGCCTGTGATACAAATCTTTCTTGAAGACCGGACATTCAGCTCCGGCGATGCCACTTCCTTTAAACCCTTATTGCTTGCCGACATTTCGGATGACCAAGGTATAAGCCATACTGGATTGGGTCTCGGGCGGGATATTGTAATGGTACTTGATGGCGATTATGCCAATTCGATGATCATGAACCCTTATTTCAACATTGACACAGATACCTATAAAAGCGGTGAAATTGTCCGTCAATTAGATGCTTTAAATGCAGGTTGGCACACGCTCAGTATAAAAGCATGGGACCTTCACAATAATTCATCAGAAGCAGAAGTGGATTTTTATGTGGATGAGAACGGAGATGTGCTGTTAACAAATGTATATAGCTATCCGAATCCTTTTATTAATGCCATGAACTTCGATTTCCGCCATAATAAAAGCGATTCTAATCTGCATGTTGAAATCAATATTTACGATATAAACGGGCGGTTTATTACCACCATAATTAAGCAGCTTGCTACAAATGGATTCACAATTGATCCTATCGAATGGAACGGGCAGGACAGCAATGGAAATAAAATTGACCCTGGAATATATTTGTATAATATTATCGTTACTGATGCATCCGGAAGCAAAGCTATTCAAAAGCAAAAATTTATAAAAATTAATTAACCAGATGTTTACATCGTTGCGCTATACTAATACCTGAAATAAATCGTTACTTTTGCAAACCTTTTTTAAATAAGCATTTAATATCATATGAAACTTAGGAGATTTTTTACAGTAGGATTAATGTTGTTGGTAGTTACTTCATTTGCCCAAAACATTACGAAGAACGGAATTCCGGTCAATACGTTGAATACGGCGGTTCCTTTCTTAACAATTGGACCCGATGCAAGATCAGGTGGTATGGGTGATGGTGGTGTAGCCACTTCTCCCGACGCGAATGCGATGCATTACAATCCTGCTAAGTATGCTTTTATTGAAGATAAAATGGGATTTGCAATTTCGTATACACCCTGGTTGCGTAACCTGGTTAATGATATTAATATGGCCTATGTGTCGTATTATATGAAGTTAGGTGATATGCAAGCCATCGCGTTTTCGTTAAGATATTTCTCCTTAGGTGAAATTCAGTTTACCGATGAGAGTGGGGCATCCCTGGGTACTTTCAATCCCAATGAGTTTGCCATTGACGGAACCTACTCACGAAAACTCTCCGATTATCTGTCGCTTGCTGTTGCCGGACGATTCATTTATTCAAACCTCACATTGGGGCAAACCATACAGGGTGTGGAAACAAAACCGGGTATTTCAGTAGCTGCTGATGTGGCACTTTACTGGGAAAAAGATGTAGAGTGGTTTAAAGGAATGGATGCCAAATTTGCTTGGGGAATGAATATCTCAAACATTGGCCAGAAAATATCATATACAAGCAGCAATATAGAACAAAGTTTTATCCCGACAAATTTCAGGATAGGGCCCCGTTTAACACTTGAACTTGACGATTATAACACACT
This sequence comes from Bacteroidales bacterium, assembly GCA_036351335.1. Classification (GTDB taxonomy): domain Bacteria; phylum Bacteroidota; class Bacteroidia; order Bacteroidales; family F082; genus UBA4459. The sequence goes on from JAZBOW010000188.1 coordinate 15,897, forward strand.
GGCATTTTTTGGTGATATTAATAAATTGCTTGTGCCAACGCCACCTATTTATAAGTCAGATTCGTCGGGTAATCCAATTCCGATACCTGGCACTGACCAATATGAGATCGCGGCAGGTAGAAATCCGGATGTTTCAGTAATCTCTGGTATGATCCAATCGTGGTATGATGCACCGGGAGTATTGGTAGAAGACGAAAACGGAGAAATTGTTTATAATGAAGATGGTACCGCGCAGGTTGAAAGTGGTTCTGTTTTTAAGGAAGAACTAAGGGAATTTTACTATTCAATTGGAACAGAATATTGGTATAATGAGATATTGGCAATCCGTGCCGGATATTTCTGGGAGCATGCATCAAAAGGTGCACGTCAATACGCTACACTGGGCGTAGGTTTGCGCTACAATGTGTTTGGCCTTGATTTTTCCTATTTGATCCCGACAGGAGGAGGCACACAACAGCACCCACTTCAAAATACATTGCGATTCTCATTGTTGTTTAATTTCGATAATCTCAATAAAAACTAATTCCATTTGAGATGGACAAGTTCCGTGTAGGTTTTGGCTACGATGTTCATCCATTGGTTCCCGAGAGAAAATTAATTATCGGGGGTATTTCAATCGATTTTCATAAGGGTGCGTTGGGTCATTCAGATGCCGATGTGCTGTTACATGCTTTATCAGATGCCCTGCTGGGTGCAGCGGGGTTACAAGATATAGGCCATTATTTCCCAGATAGTGAATTGAAGTGGAAAGATGCAGATAGTGGGAATATTCTAAAAGAAGTTGTTTGCCTGCTTGAAAAAAATGGATACCGGGTAAATAATATCGATACTACCATCGTACTGCAAGAGCCCAGGATCAGTGATCATGTGCCAGCAATGAAAACTAAAATCGCCTCCATATTAAAAACGGAACTGGACAATATCTCTATTAAAGCAACTACGACAGAACACTTGGGTTATATTGGAAACGGTGATGGCATCGCTGCCTTTGCGGTTGTTACAATAACAGGCTAAAAGTCAGGTTCTAATCTCCCTCAAAAATGCCATTGAAATTGATATGCATTTCAACTTCATTATCAAATCCTTCGAAAAAAGGCAGGTTTAATTGATCATTATAAAGGATTCCCTGAAGTGCAAATATCCTGTAATTCTGTGATGAACTACCCGGTTTTGTAATCGTCATGTTGAATTGGATGGTTTCGTTCATCCTCAGGGCGTCACATATCAATTGCAATTCAATCTGGTAGCTTTGATGAGTCATTTTTTGGTTGATGATTTGATTGATTGGTAGTATTCCCTGTAGCAGGAATTCTCTTTCTTCATCATCAAGATCAGGATCCTCAGGCTCAGGATGTAAGGGGTTGTAAAAGTCTCGATTTTTCAGTCTTACTTTAAAATCACCGTTTTTGTAATCAAGAAAAACCGTATTGTCGGTATTTTCCCATTGATAGGGCTCATTGTCCTTAACTGCAATTAGTGTTACAGAACTGCGAATTGTTTTGTAAGAAGGTTGTTGCGCTATAAGTTGCAACGAGAGGCTAAAGACCAAAGCTAAAAAAATGATTCTCATGATAGAAAGTATTGAAACAACACTGCAATTTACGTATTCCAAGGCAGATTATTAAACTTGTTCCTCAAAAAATTCCGGTTCAAAATTAACAAGGTAAAGCTTACTTGTGGAGCGTGTTACTGCCGTGTACAGCCAACGTAAGTATTCCTTATTAATCATTTCTTCTGTTAGATATCCCTGGTCAACAAACACATGCGGCCACTGCCCACCTTGCGTTTTATGACAGGTCATTGCATAGGCGAATTTCACATGCAGGGCGTTATACCAGGGGTTTACCATGATCTTTTGAACGCGTTTCCTCCGTTGCGGAATATCCATATAATCCTTTTCAACCTGGTGAAACAAAGCGTTTCTTTCTGCCTTTGGAAGTCCCGGTCCGTCAATATATATAGTTGAAAGCAAAATTTTTACACTGATCTCTTTTTCTTCGGGATAATCAATCAAGCGGATTTCAGCATCAGCAAAATGGAAACCGTACATTTCTTCAAATTTCAAAATACGAACCACCTGCATCAAATCCCCATTGGCAATAAAACCGGCATTTGATGTTTCATCAAGCCAGAAATAATCATTTTTTACCACCATAAGCACATCGCCACCTTCAATTTCCGATTCTTTATTCAGGATACTGTTTCGTACTTGTTGGTTAAACAAATTGGCCCGTTTATTTGTGCGGCATACGATCACACTATTTTCAATATCCTGTTGTGTGAAGGCGTCGTTTAATAATTCTTCAAACGTGTTACCATCTTCAATTTTCAGGATGTCTTTTTTAAAATCGACTATGTGAAACAGGGTAGAAATAGGCTTATTGCTACCAATTTTATTTCTTAGGCTTGTTGCAGCACTTAGCACTCCTGAGTCATATGCCTGACGCATAACTTCCTGCATTTCAAACTCGAAAGCAGTTGCATCGAAAGAACTCTTTATATACCGGATGTCGAGTGCCGGACTCATATCCAGCCCTATAGGAGGTAGTTGTGCCGTGTCGCCAACCAGGATGATCTTATTGTTTTCACGGCTGAACACATAGGAAACCAGGTCATCTAACACGTTTCTACCACCGAATGCTTCACCTGAAGTCTGGCTGTTATCTGAGATCATGGAAGCCTCGTCAATAATAAAAATGGTGTCTTTATGGCGGTTATGAGAAAGGGTGATTCTATAATGTCCTTCATTTGAAGTCGTTATATGGTAAATATACCGATGAATGGTATGCGCCCTGTAGCCGGTATATTTACTTAAAACTTTCGCTGCTCTTCCTGTTGGAGCTAACAACACGAAACTTTTCGTGGCAGAGGCCAACATGTTGACATAGGCGCTAATAAGGCTGGTTTTTCCGGTACCCGCATAGCCTTTCAGAATGTAAACCGGATTTTTTTTAGCCGTTTGATGGAGTGCTGACAGATGGTGGATAGCTGTTTTTTGATCACCCGTTGGTGCGTGCGGAAAGGCATTCAGAATTTGACCAGCGACTTCATATTTAGCCATAGCAACATTGTTTAAACCGGTTTTAAAAAGGGTATCCGATACCGAAGTTCGCGATAAAATCTTTGAATTGCAGGTATTGTATCCGCCATCTTTCATTTTGCGGATATGCAGGGTCGCGGAAAGGCGCGGCAAAATCCACCCTGATTATAAAGAAACTGAAGTCGAATCGTGCACCAATACCGCCATCTACTGCCAGTTGTTTATAAAAAGTGTCAAATTTGAAATCTCCGCCAGGATACACAGTTGATTCATTATAAGTCCAGATATTACCTATATCGAGGAAAAGCCCGAGTTTGAAAAAACGGTATATGGGAAACCGCAATTCGGCATTTGCTTCAATTTGTATTTCGCCAATTCGTTCATATATATCTGTGCCTGAATAAGATCCCGGCCCCAATTCTTTAAAATGCCAGCCCCGCATTCCGTTGGCACCTCCACCATAAAAACCTTTGGTGTAAGGTACTTCTTCTGAGTTCAGGTAAGGTATAACCGACCCAATGAAAACCCGCGTAGCAAGGCTATTTTTTTTATTGTTAAAATAAAAATACCGCCTGTAATCAACGCTGCCCCGTAAATACTGCGAATAGCGTATGCCAAATATCTGGTAATAGCCTTCCTCTGTTTTATTGGAATTGGCAAGGGAGTTAATGGCATACAGCAAGTTGCCTGAACTTTCAAGGTTTATCCTGAAATACTGGTGCTGTGCCAGGGTAGCTAAATTTTGGTTGTTGAAAATAAAACTATAGCTTAGGCCGAAAATTATTTGGTCGGAGTATTGCTCTTTGAGGGCTTTGTTTTCTTCCTGGTCAAGAATCTCCTGGAATTCTGGTGTTGGAAAAACTTTAATAAGATTGGTGTTTATCGGCGTCACAAAATGTTTCATCAATGGCGTTTGATTCCAACTATAACCAAATTCAAGGTTTGTGATATTGCGGGTATAGTTTTGCCGTACCTGGTAATTGAAACCAAATGTAAGGTTGGTAATGGTACTATGTTTTTCGCTAAATCTATGCAATTTAAGTGGAAACAAAAACCGCGGGAAAAAGATGGTGCCGTCAATCCCAGCTTCAAACGTATTGAAAACACCTGAGGTCGTACCTTCCTGGCCGCCAACTGATTGAGCTTCAAAGCCGCCAATTACCTGTATGCGTAAAATATCGGCACGCTTAAAAATATTCTTATTCAAGTAAATCACCTTGCCTCTTACACCCAGGTCGCCACTCGAGTTAGTTCCGAAACCCTCGATGGAAACAGAATTCCGTTTCGCGTTTTGCATCACAATACTTGAATGCATATATTTTATAGTACCATCCGTACTGTGATCGGCATCAGTTGTGTCAAAATTAATCTTAGCAGTACGTATTATACTGTAGTTGAATAATTTACTATAAGTATTCTGTACATCAGCCGCCGAAAAAGGCGTATTAGGCCGTATTTTTATAGCATCATCGAAAGCGGCGGGTTTTAACCTGGGCTTATTATTCATTAAATAGACGTAGGTATGAGAGGGATCGTCTCTTAACAACTTCATCGAATGGTAGAGTGTGTCGAAAGGCTGTATGTTAACTGGATTATATTCCGGAACCACCGTTACATCTTTAATAAAGTACCTGTCATGGGGTTTGCTTAAGTTGTCAGATGGCTTTTTTCCGGGTATTTTTACATTATTGATGATCAGGTTGACGTGCATGCTGCGGCTTTGATAGTTGCTGTCTATCTGAAACTGAATATAATTTCTGTTGAAGTAATAATAGCCATTATTTCGCAGGTGTTTTGTAATCCTGTCGCGTTCGTCATCCAAAATGAAAGCGTTGTACACGTCATTCTCAGCAATAAGTGACTTGTTTACACTTTCGTAAAAAAATTTTTCCAGTGTAGTGTCAGCAATGTCATATACTATTTTAGTTATAAAATAGGGTGGTGCAGGAAATACATCATAAGTTATTTCGGCAGTTTTATCATTCTTTTCAACCTGGTAGTTAACGGAGGAATTAAAAAAGCCGATGTTATCCAAGTGTTGTTCAATCCGTAAGGCGTTCCGGCTGGCATCTTCGTCGCTGTAAAAAGCAGGTGTTTCGCTGAAATTTTTACTTAACCAGGTGTTGAATTTTGTTGGCTTATCCTGGTTGCGGTAATAATAGTACAATTTAGCCCGCCATCCGAGGATTTTTTTATTGGGTTTGGGTTTTAAAAACGTTTTGAGTTCAGAAGGTTCAATCTGCGAGTATTTTTTTTCTATTTCAAGATGGTATTTATTGATGAGATATTCGTTTTCCGGGATATATTTTTTTACCGAACATGACGATAAGATACCGAGCAGGATGAAGATCAATAAGCATATTTTGAATACCGTTTTTAACACCAGAGGAAAATTAACCATTGCAAATTTAAGAAAAGAGCCATAGGAAATTGAAAAGAGTTTGACACTCATGGATGATATCCATATCTTTGCAACGTTTTTAAATTTTTCGATTAAAATGAAATATTTAGTGCTGCTTATTAGCTTAGTATTTTATACAGGATTGGCCACGTCAAATCCTGCTAATGAAGGCAATAAGGAAAGTAGGCAAAATGAAATTGTTGGTGTATGGAGCAGCTATAGTGTGCTGAAATACCAGGGCATCAAGCATGTGTCGATTGAAAAGATCAAAGAAAATAAATACAAAGCCTGTCTGCGCTTAAAAGATGGCAGCCGCCATGTAGAATTTTTATTTCTCAACGAAAACGGAGAATACCACACCTACAACCGCTACCACGAATATTATAAAATTACCAATGGTGCACTGGTAGCTTATGACGAAGAGGGCTTCCTGTTTTACTTGTGGAAGAACGGATCGTAAGGGATTTGTGACATGTTGACAAGAAAAAGCGGATGCTTACGCTAGTTGTGACCTGTAATATATTTTTACTGTAGAAATTAGCTTATTTCCTAAATTAAAGCAAGAGTCACAACGCACCATTGCCATGCTGCAGATGCGCGCTGGTTGGGGTTACTTCGAATAATAGTAAACTGTAAAAAATATTTCGTTAAATATTCTTTCAGTGTCAAATGGAATGTCTTCAATATATTCTTCTTCTTCAAAAGCAAATGCATTTTTTAAATATTTCTCATATATGCAGTTCTTAGCAACTTCATATGTATCGAAAGGGATATCGTCTATATATGCTTCTTTTTCAAATTCAAAAGACTCACTCAGTGCTTGTTCATATAAGCAGTTGGCAGCAACTTCTTCAGTGCTGAAAGGAATGTCGTTGATGTAGGCTTCATCTTCAGGAACAAGGTTTATATTTGAAGCGTTGAGGTTAATACTAATGGCAACGATCAGGGTTGCTATGGCTGAAATTTGTAGTAGTGCTTTCATTTTATAGTTTTTTTTGATTTGTTTCTGGGTGCTAAATTATAGGTATTAGCCCCCTTGGCAAAGACCTTTTCGGCGAGTGGAATGATAAAGTCGGTAGGTGAGCTTATTTAAATTTTAAGCCGTTGACCTTATTACATGTAAATTGCAAGTAATAACATAACTTCTTGACATCCACCCTCATTATTCGTATCTTGCAGTTCCCAGCTGAACTATGTTTAACTCAAAATCAACTGCTATGAAAAAGTTTAACTTCTTATCTTTAATATGTGCAATAGCCTGCTGGAGTATAAGTATTGCGCAAAATCCCGAATGGATAAATTTTACCAATGGTCAAGATGCATATGCACTCTCAGATGATGGAAATGAAATCTGGATTGGAACTTCTCAGGGAGGTGTAGTGAAACTGAATAAGACTACTGAGGAAATGGTTTTTTATAATCACGCAAATTCTGGTTTGCCCCATAATGATGTTTATGCTCTTGCTGCAGGTGGTAGCAATATATGGATTGGAACTTGGGACGGTTTAGCAAAGTTTGATGGTTCAAACTGGACTGTATATAATACAAGTAATTCTGGTTTGACGGACGATTATATCACATCTATAGCTATAGATGGTAACAATATATGGATTGGTACTGGTAGTGGAGGATTAGCAATGTTTGATGGTATAAACTGGATAATATATAACATAAGTAACTCTGACCTGCCTGATAACAGAATCTCGTGTCTGGCAATAGATGATAACGTCATATGGATTGGAACAGGCAACTATTGGGGCAATCAAGGTGGAGGGCTTGCTAAATTTGATGGTTCAAACTGGACGGTTTATAATACCAGTAATTCAGGCTTACCTCAGGATGGTGTTTTATCTATTGCCATAGATGATAGCAACATATGGATTGGAACTGGTGAGGGTGGATTAGCAAAATTTGATGGTACTAATTGGATAGTTTATAACACTGATAACTCTAATTTACCTGATAACCATATTAGAGCTCTTGCAATAGATGGTGATAATATATGGATTGGTACTGGCGATGGTTTAATAAAAGTTGACGGAACTAACTGGATAATTTATAACATATCTAATTCTAACTTGCCTGATAACCATATTAGGGCTCTTGCGACAGATGATAGCCATATATGGATTGGAACTTGGGACGGTATAGCAAAGTTTGATGGTTCAAACTGGACTGGATATAATACTTCTAATTCTGGTTTGCCTTCCAACCAAGTTGTAGCCCTTGCTATTGATGGTATCAACAGATGGATTGGAACCTTCGGTGGATTAGCAAAATTTGATGGAATTAACTGGACAGTATATGATGAATTAAATTCTGGTTTGCCTGATAACGATGTTTATGCTCTTGAAATAGAAGGTAGTAATATATGGATTGGAAGTGGTGGTTTAACCATGTTCGATGGCACATACTGGATCGTATATAATACATTAAATTCAGGCATACCTGATAATATAGTTCGGGATATTGCAATAGATGGTAACACTATTTGGTGCTCAACTTATTACGGTGGTGTTGCTAATTTTGACGGAATTAACTGGACGGTATACGATACATTAAATTCGGGCTTACCTGATAACGAATGTCTTGCTATAGCAATTGATAGTGATGATAATACTTGGATTGGAAGCTGGGGATTGGTAAAGTTTGACGGAGCCAACTGGACGATATATAACACCTCAAATTCTGGCTTACCATACAACCGTATTTATGCTCTTGCAATAGATGGTAGCAACAACATATGGATTGGAACCAACGGGGGTGGATTAGCAAGATTTGATGGAACAAACTGGACAGTATACAATGCGTCCAACTCAGGTTTACCGCATAACGCGGTATTGTCTCTTGCAATAGATGGTAGCAACAACATATGGATTGGCACCTGGGGTGGAGCAGCGATGTTTGATGGCTTAAGTTGGACAGCATATACCACATCTAATTCTGGCTTACCTGATAATTGGGTATATGCAGTTAGTGTAGACGGTGATGACAACACATGGTTTGGAACATGGATGGGAGGACTGGCAGTTTATCAAGAAGATGGGGTAATCGTTAATACTGAACACCCGCCATATGAGGTGCCTCAATTTGAAGATATTGAAGTATCCCCCAACCCCTTCACCGCCTCAACAGCCCTGTCATACAAACTGAAACAATCTGAAAAGGTCTCTCTGAGTATTTATAATCACTTAGGGCAAATAGTTTATCAAGAGGAAGAACAGCAACCCCAAGGCAAACAACAGCTTATATGGAATGCTGAAAGGTATCCAGAAGGCGTTTATTATTACAGGCTAAAAGTTGGTGATGCTGTTGCCAATGGGAAGATGGTGAAGGTTAGGTAGGGGCTTAAAGAATTACCCAGGGTTTATTCCTTCTAATCATATGATCCATTCTTTGAAAAAAGGTTGTGCCTGTTAAATTTAATCACCGCATTCTTTTCATTCACATATTCCCTGAGAACATTGGCTTTGATAGCGTGAGCATCCTCTCTGATGTGAGTTGCTATGGATTCAGCAAACAATTTATTTGATAGATTGATTTCGTCCACACTGGCATTTACTTCATATAACAGTGCTTCTCCTAATTCCGATATGATCATACCTGTGAAGAAACCATCAAGTTGATGTTTATTGATAAAAAAGTTGGCGTCGCACCAGATGTAAACATTGTTATTTTTTTGCCTGAGAAGGTCTGCATGATTTTCATTGATTATGAATCCATTCTCACCAATCAATCCCTGGGGAGTACCATGTCCAAGCATGATAACCCTGTCATGGTTCTTAATCTCATTTTGTAGCTTGTTATCTGGTATGCTGCTGTTAATGACAGTGCAGTCCAGGTTTTCGTAGATAGGCTTTAAAAAGTCGGTTGTTTCATCCTGGGGATGTATTACTAAAGTATTTTCGTTGTGCTCCTTTCTTTATTTCTTCTTCAACAGGGGTAATCTGTTTGCTGCCTGAATCGCCATTTCCTGGGGCGTTATCCCCTTCATCTTGGCTGCTGTCCGAATCATTAACAGGTACCTGGACTTCCGTTCCGCTTTGCTCATCTCACTCAAAGGTTTCATCTGGTTATAAAATAGATTAATAAGAAATGCAAACTTATTACAATTGATCAGTTATTCCTATTGTTAAAGAATCTAGTGAACACACATTATCATATTCGATAGAAAATTTATAGGAAGGATAAAAGAGTGATATTCGAGAGGTTTAAAATGAAAGACACGCACTTACTTCAGCATGAAAGAGTAAACCAAAGAGTAAACCAAACAAAAAAGCCACCC
>JAZBOW010000189.1:0-17723 GCA_036351335.1 Bacteroidales bacterium
AAATGGCTTTTTTGGTACCCGTGGGGCCATGGAAGAGACAACTGCAGGCGAAGCCAACTATCCCGGAACTTACATTGCCGGCATGTACAACCGGCTGATCACCCCGATTTCCGGCAGGGATATTGAAAATGAAGATTTTGTCAATGTACCCAACTGGCTGAAAATCAATTTTAAAATTGATGATGAAAACTGGTTTAATCCTAATAATACTATTATAAACAGCATTAGCAGGGAATTGGATTTCAGGACTGGCTTACTTTCAAAAACTATGCTCGTAACAGATATGGAAGGGCGCCAGACGAAGATCGAATCATGCCGGATGGCCAGTATGTCAAATATGCACCTGGCCGCCATTAAATATAAAGTTACACCCTTGAATTACTCAGGCCCAATGAGTTTCTGCAGTTCGCTGGATGGCACCCATAAAAACGAAGGTGTTAAACGGTACAACTCCCTGAACCAGCAGCATCTTGAACCCATGACACAGGGTGGCGACGGCAATACCACTTTCCTGAAAGTTAAAACCACACAATCTAACATCGAGATTGTGGAAGCGGCCAAACTTCAATTCAGGGTTGATGGTATCGATCAGCCGGTTGCACATGGCGTATCAACAGATGATGGCATTGTATATACAATGATCGACTATCAAGCCAAAGAAGGTGAAACGATTGAACTTGAAAAACTGGTCAGCATTTACACTTCGCAGTTTGGTGAAAAAGATATCCTGACGCAAGCACTTTGGGATGTGGAGAATATAAATTCGTTTGACGAATTGTTGATTGACAGCACGAAAGCCTGGGAAGACATCTGGGAAAAAACGGATATTGAAATTAAAGGCGATCGCATGTCGCAAAAATTACTGCGGATGCACATCTACCACCTGATGGTTTCAGCATCACCTCACAATGTGAAACTGGATGCCAGCGTGACAGCCAGGGGTTTGCATGGCGAAGCATACCGTGGACATATCTTCTGGGATGAACTGTTTATCATGCCATTTTATGATATTCATTTCCCCGAAGTTGCCAGATCCATACTGATGTATCGATACCGCCGCCTGGATAAAGCACGCAAATACGCCAGCGAATATGGTTTTAATGGTGCCATGTTCCCCTGGCAAAGCGGAAGCGATGGCCGCGAAGAAACACAGGTAGTGCATCTAAATCCCATTTCGGGTGAGTGGGGCGAAGACCATAGCTCCTTACAACGGCATGTTTCGCTCGCCATTGCCTATAATACCTGGCAGTATTTTCATATCACAGATGATATTAATTTCATCGAAAAATACGGTGCAGAAATGTTCCTCGAAATATGCCGTTTCTGGGCAAGTAAAGCTGAAAAGGATTCCCTAACCGGCAAATATTCCATTAAAAGAGTTATGGGCCCTGATGAATTTCATGAAATGTACCCGGATGCTGATGAAAGCGGCCTGAAAGACAATGCATATACCAACATCATGGTAAGCTGGATGCTGGGAACTGTGCCCGTCATGCTGTCAAAAATGAGCGATGCATCACAAAAAGAAATCTTTTCAAAGATCTCGCTTAAGCAGACAGAACTCAAACTGTGGATAGAAATCAGCAAAAATTTGCATCTTGTAATATCTGATGAAGGCATCATTTCACAATACGATGGTTATTTTGACCTGAAGGAACTCGACTGGGATTACTACCGTGAAAAATATGGTAATATCTACCGGATGGATCGTTTGCTGAAAGCCGAAGGCAAATCGGCCGATGATTACAAAGTGGCCAAACAGGCAGACGCATTGATGACTTTCTATAACCTCGACAAGGAAAAAGTGGACCAGATATTAACAGATCTCGGTTACCGACTACCTGCTGATTACCTTTCGAAAAATCTGTCATACTACCTGGCCCGCACTTCGCATGGCTCTACTTTAAGCCGTGTGGTGCATGCACAACTGGCTGATATTGCAGGTGATGACGAATTAAGCTGGAAGTTGTATTCCAATGCACTCTCAAGCGACTATAATGACATTCAGGGTGGCACCACCGCCGAAGGGATTCATGCGGGCGTGATGGCAGGCACGGTCATGATCGCTATTTCAACCTATGCCGGTGTCGACTTACGAGGTGATATGTTATCTATTGAACCCACGCTGCCCAAACAATGGAAGCACATGAAGTTCAGGCTCAAGTTTAAAAACGTACAATACAGTATAACAGTCACACCCAACAATGTTGCTATTTTTGCTGACGCTGACACACAAGTAAAAGTGTTACATAAAACCTATCCGATCCAATCCAATAAGCCTGCTGAAATACAATATTAAATATGCTAAACGACGTAATTACAATAAAAGAACACCATATACAAGCTGCTGAGTTGGTTTTTGAGGATATAACCGAAAAAATCGACAAGAAAAAATATATCATTGCTATTGCAGGCGAAGTTAGTTCTGGTAAAACAACCCTGGCCTATTTACTGGGGCGTATGTTCAAAATTAAAGGCATCCGGTCAAAAAGTATTGACCTGGTAGATTTCTATGAAGTGCCTCCGCTGGAAAGAAGAGCCTGGCGCGAAAAACAAGGGATCAGCGAGGTAGGCGTTGATGAATATGACTGGGACAAGATCGAAAAAACCATCCAGCATTTTTTGAAAAGCGAGAGGGCTACCATGCCACAGGTGGATCTGCATACGGATTATGTAGATGAAATTACAACTGACTTTAAGGATGTTGAGGTGCTGATCATAAGCGGCTTATATGCTTTTTATTGCAAGCATATCGACTATAAGATTTTCATGGAACTTACGTATCGCGAAACCTATGAAAGCCAGAAATACACAGGCAAGGAAGTGATGGATAGTTTTCGGAATAAAATACTGGAAAAAGAGCACGAGGCCGTGCAAACACAAAGGCACAGGGCCAACTATTATATTGATTTCAATTCATTTTTAAACAGGTATCACCTTTAAAATTATCATATGTTAGAAGATGTTTTATTAATTCAGGACAAGCACCGCGAAGCTGCTGCTGTGATTGTTGAAGAGATTCTCAACAATAGGAAAGACAAATATATCGTGGCCATTTCAGGCGAATCAGGTTCCGGAAAATCGGAGTTAACACATGTGATTGCCAAAGATTTACGTAAACACGGCATTTTTGCCAAACCTGTCCATATCGACAACTTTTACAACACCTTACCACTCGAAAGAACCAAATGGCGGATGGAGAATGGTATCGAAAAGGTGGTGGGACTTGGTGAATACAAGTGGGATGAGATCAACCGGGTAATAGATGATTTTAAAAACGACCGCAGCTCCACCATGCCCTGTGTTGACCTGGTCACTGAACAGATCGACCAGCTCACTACCGATTTCAAAGGCATCGACATGCTGATCATTGACGGTTTGTATGCCATCAATACCGATGGGGTGGATTTACGGGTTTACATTGAGTTAACCTACCGCGAAACCAAAAAAGCGCAGAAAGACCGTGGTAAAGAACCTCAGAATGAGTACCGCATGCGGGTGCTGGAACAGGAGCACAAGCAGGTGCTTTCTATTAAATCCAAGGCAGATCTGTTTGTGAATATGGGCTATAAGGTGGTACCGGCCAGCTAAGTATGCGAATAAACATCCTTATTACAAATGCGGACGAAAGAGGGATAGCTATTTTTTTATTTCAACTAATTTCAATTCTTTATGGTAGGCTTCAATTCTCGAGTACGCAGTTCCATCTACTAACAAGATAACTATCAGCATTGCAATCGTTGTGATGCCAATTGCTCTCCATGTTGGTGTATTAATGAATAGAATTAGTAAAGCGGCTACGATAATTAGAATTGGAATTACCTTAAATACAACTGTGTATTCCTTTAACGTACTCTCGGAACGTTCAATTTCGGACTGATAAAAGGCAGGTGCATCAGCAATAAACGCTTTTTCAAATTGGGTAATTCTTGATTTATTGGTGTAGAATAAACCAAGTCCTATTGTCATAAGTAATAAACCTGCAACCAGGGTTGGAATGATGTAAGCCTTTGCTAAGTCCGTTTTTCCCAACTGCCAAAATCCAATGCTGGCAATAATAAACGATATTGCAAAGAAGATGAAGAAACGTGTTGAGAAGACTTCGGCTTTTGCCCATTCTGTGGCTAATTTTAATATTTCCATAGTTAATTCGCTTTATATTTTTCTCTGTACTCCGTTGGGCTGATACCTTCTTTCTTCTTAAATAATCTTGAAAAATAAGGTGGATATTCAAATCCCAATTCATAAGCTACTTCCGAGATACTTTTATTCGGTTGCAATAGAATATTCTTTGCCTCATCAATCAGATGCAGTTGTAAATGTTCGGTAGTGGTTTTACCCGTTTCTTTTTTTAGTGTATCGCTCAGGTAACGTTGTGAAACCGATAATTCATTTGCAATTTGTTCTATGCCTGGAATACCTTTTTCTTCTAATTGTCCTGATTCAAAATATTCGGATAAATGCAGGTTAAATTGCTCTAACAAATCGTTTGATAATTCTTTCCTGTTTAAAAACTGTCTTTCGTAGAATCGGTTGGCATACTTCAAAAGAGTGCTTAATTGTGAGATGATGATTTCTTTACTGAATTCATCCTGGTTGTTCTGATACTCAATTTCGATATTTTCCACAATCGATTCTATTTGTTTTTCTTCTTTTGGTGAAAGGTGCAATGCTTCGTTGGTCGAATATGAAAAGAAACCGTATTTTTTTATTTGTTGCGCCAATTCTGTTCCTTTCAAAAAATCTTCGTGGAAGTTTATTGAAAAACCTTTTCTCTCAAACACAACACTTTTGTCCCATTGTAAGACTTGTCTTGGTGAAATGAAAATTAAAGCACCATTCGTAAAGTCATATTTTGTTCGTCCGTAGTTTAAATTTCCTTTTACAAACTTTTTCAAACTAATGGAATAGCAGTCGTTTGTAATTGGAGGCGAACTTTCCCGGGGGCAGGGTAGATAACCATCGCCTTTTGAGTTGAACACGCTCAACATGGGATGCTCTGGTCGTGGCAGTCCCAAATATTCTAAATACGATGCTAATGTTTTAAAATGTTTCATATTTTAATTGTTTGTTGCAGCTTGGTTAATATCACTTCCTAACAATATTTTCAATTGCTTTGAATTTACAGTTAAACCAATCATTGCTTTCCCAATATTTTGTGAGGTAGTAACCGATTTCATTTTTTTCAATATTGGAAAAAATGGGCGCATTAAAATATAAAGTGAATTGTACAATTTGGTCTTAGATTTCACTCCTCGTTCGGGCAAAATAATACCTGGCCTAAAAGCATAAGCATCCTTAAAGCCCTTATTTAAAATCAAATTTTCTGTTTTTCCTTTTATTCTAGCCCACATAGTTTTGCTACTTTCTGTACTATCCGTTCCATCGCCAGAAACATAAATGAAAGTCATATTGGGGTTGAAATTGTAAAGCACATTTATTAAATTTTCAGTAATTGTATAAGTTAATTTTAAGTATTGCTCTTCTTTCATACCAGCCGATGATACTCCCATACAATGAAAACATGCATTATAGTTCTTTAAATTATGTTGAATTGCACTTAAATCTGTAAAATCTTTATGGATTATTTCTTTTATTTTTGGATGTTTTATATCAATTAGAGATCTATTAATGAGCAAAACCTCAATAATTCTGTCATCATCAAGACATTCTAATAAAACTCCTTTGCCCACCATTCCGGTTGACCCTGTTATTATTACTTTCATTACTTTATTTTAAATATTCCATTTTACACCTGTTTCTTTTTCTGAAAGTTCCCAAAGTCTTTTAGCCACTGCTTTATCTTTAGCGTGTGGCTCCAATTTATGTTCACCCACTGGCCCCGTCCAATTACTTCTGCCTGTTGGACCATAAAAGCCATTTTGCTCTAAATTTGGTTCTGTGGCACACATCAATTGCGAATAAGCACCTTTTTCAGCTGATTGTGTTAATGGGGATAATTTCATTAGATTAAAGATAAATTTCATCATAAAACTACCACTTGTATTTATTAAGTTGGTTCTTGAAGAACCAGGATGACAAGCATAAGCTTTAACCTCTGTTTTACCTGCTGCTGACAATCTATCCTGTAGTTCATAAATACTCATAATTTGAGCCAGTTTACTTTGACTATAAGCATTATTAGGCGTGTAATCTTTGTCCCAGTTTAAATCGTCAAATTTGATGGTTTTTATTCCCATATTATAACCCATACTTCCTACTGTTACAATTCTTCCTTTTGATTTTTCAATAAGTGGGAACAATAGAGCTTGAAGTATAAAATTCCCATAGTAATTCGTTCCCATCTGGCTTTCCCAACCGTCTACTGTTAGCGTTTGTTTAGGTACCTGGGCAATTGCCGCATTGCAGATAAGCGCATCGATTTGAGGAACTGTTTTTAAAACCTCTTGTGCTGCTTTTTTTACAGAATTTTTTGCTGCCAAATCCATTTGAATGGCTGATACATCTATTTTATCACCAAGTACTTGTTTTAAAGTTGCGATGGTATCGGTTGATTTTTTCGTATTTCTATTAAGCATTACCACCTTTGCACCTTTTGAAAGCAATATTTTTGTTGCTTCAAAACCTGTTCCGCTTGTAGTTCCAGTTATAACATATGTTTTGCCATTCAAGTTTCCAATTCTATCAGGGGTCCAACCTTTTTTACCAAATTGATTTGTATTCATTTTTGTCTGTTTTTTAATGTTAAAAATTAAAAGACAAAGGTCGGGTAGAGATAGTCTAGTTTTCTTATACGGATTTTCGAATGTTGTACACTTTTTAGTTGGTCATAACGGTTTTGGCGATGGGCAGTAGCGGATTTCATGCCGAAATGGTCTGTCCGAAGGACAGGGCTTTCAATTGAAATCTGCGGTTTCCATGAAACACTGAACCCGCTATTGCCTATGCGCCTGTGTTGGCATTAGTTTTTTATTCAAAAAAAAAATTCACAAAAGAATTAGCAGTTTTTTTGTCAGATTTAGTGAATCGAACCTCAATAAAATCCAAATCATCAAATTCAGGATTTCTTTCTAAGAAAAATTGATTCACCATATTCGCCATTTTTTCTAATTCTGAATGAGTTTTTTCCGATAAATCAAAACTGTAAAAGTTAATCTGAATATAATTGTCATCTTCTTCTGTTCCGAAATGATAGTTAGAATTTATTTCAGGATGCTTAAATTCTTTTTCTAATTCAGTATTGATTCTTTCCATTTTTTGCATCTTTTCTTTGAGATTGCAAGAAGTTAATATGGCAAAGATTAATATCAAAAAATAAATTTTTCTCATTCTGTTCTTAAATTAATGCCAACTTGTTATATACGCACCTTTCAAAATTAATCAAAATTTAGATTAAATGGTTAAGTACAAAGCTTATAAGCGAAAGTAAATACTTGTAAACGAAAGTAAATGATTGCAAACGAATTTATGTTTCTATTCATCAAATGCAAATCATTTACGAGGTAAATGGCACTTGCTGAGGTTGAGGCCAGGTGTTTAGGTTTAATACATGGTATTCCCGTTTTCCGTCGATTCAGGAATCTGCTGCATGGCATCCCAATGTTCCACAATTTTTCCGTTCTCGTCAAACCTGAAAAAATCCATGGTGACATATTCTTCATTTCCCGGCCATATTTGATGGGTGTGCAATGCTACCAGGTCTCCCTCAGCAACACTCCTTACAAATTCAATACTTTTATTGGGATATTCCTTTGCCATTCTTTCAAAATATTCGATAAATGGCTCAACCCCATCCCCAACCAACGGATTGTGCTGGATGTACACATCGCCGACATACAATTCTACGGCTTTTCCGGGGTTGCCTAAGTATGACATCTTGTAAAATTCGATGGCATTTTTCTTATGCTGTTTTAAATTCTGATGCATGATTTTTGTGAAATTTCTTTAAAGATAAACGTTTTATCGTTCGCAACTAAGCCTTTTAAAATTTTTAGAGCCACTTATAGTTAGACAGTTAATGTTTTTTTACTACCTTTCGGGGCATAACCAAAACCAAATTGATATGAAGAAATTTTTACCATTCTTTTTTGCTTTACTTTTTTCGATCACTTCCTTTGGACAAGAAGTATGTTCAAATTATTTTCCTTCTGTATCGCCCGATGGGAATTACCTCTATTTTACTTCTGACAGGGTGGATAACACTTATAAAATCTACCGCTGTAATATTAACGGCACCGATGTGCAACGGGTAACTTCAACTGATTTTGTTGAATTGCATCCGAGATTGAGTCCTGATGGAAGTAAAATTGTTTTTCAGGCCGGCGGATATGATAATACCGCTGAAATTTATGTGATTGATGTAGATGGTTCCAATTTAACCAGGCTTACCAATAACAACCGGTATGATGGGATGCCCTGCTTTTCGCCCGATGGCGAAAAGATTGTATTTGATGGATGGGATGATTCACCGTATCCGGAAATCTTTATCATGAATGCCGACGGAACCGGGAGGGTTCAATTAACAAATGAAACCGGGGCTTACTGGCAAAGTGCGCCTGTGTTTAATCCTTCCGGCGATCAAATTTATTTTCTGGAAGGCTTGAATGCCGATAACCATATTATGCGAATGAATCCGGATGGTACTGATTGGAAGGAAATTACACCACCCAATGAATTTGGATATGCTGAATCGTATATAAATTTCAGGCCCGACGGTGGCAAGCTGGTGTTTACAACTTCTGAGTGGACCGGTTATGGCGGCTATACAGATATCGTAACCTGCGATCCTGGTGGTGGTGACTGGAACAGGTTGACAAACGGTGAGAAATATAGCTATTCAGCTTGTTATTCTCCTGACGGAAGCCAAATATACTATGCAAACGATCAGCCTAATCCGGATTACAAATGGGATATTAATAAAATGAACCCGGATGGTTCGGATAAAACAATGGTAGTTAGCTGCAGTAACCTGGGAGTTGAGGAACCACAGGCTGGTAACTCCCTACTCTTCTGCCAGCCAAATCCAATGGTTACAACCGGACACATAGAATTATCCATTGATAGACCAGGAGAAGTATTATTTACAATTTTTGATCTTTCAGGAAAAGCAGTACATGCAGATTATTCAATTGATAAAGATGGTATAACTATTGAGCGCGGAAATATGCATTCAGGCGTTTATTTGTTCCGGATTATTTCAGAATCAGCGCATTTGGGGACAGGAAAGATAATTATTCAATAGGCATAGTTAACATCACGTTAACACAAATATTGATTATTTACAGCTCCCTCACATCCACATGTGAGCCACTTTCGTACTGCAAGGCTTTTTTCATTCCATCAATCAGCATGGGTGCTGCTGTTATGGCATCGGGCATCAATTCTGTATAACGGGCTTCCTGAAGTTTTTTGGCAGAAGGATACATTTCCGCATCTTTCATGTGGTAAATATATTCCTGAATTTCGCTATCTACCAGTCCCGGGGCAAAGCCACAGAAATGTGTTTCAGGATATTCTTTGGCATAGATGTTCATCAGCATATCCAATGCTGCTTTCGATAGAGAATAAGTACCCCAGCCTGGCGTGCTCCTGAGTGCCGCGCCTGATGACATGCCCACAACTTGCTTTATTGTAAGTGCCATGGAAAATAGCTGATCAAGCAATACTTTATTTACCCAAACATTGATTTCCATCACCTCTTTCATTTCCTTCTGGCTCACTTCTTTCATCAGTTTAATTTCACCCAACACGCCTGAATTCAATACCACAAGATGGAAGCTGTTTTGTTTTTTGAGAAAAGCAGGCAGCTTATCCAGTAGGCTTTTTGTATCCGTTAAGTCCAGGCTTAAATGATTATAATTTGCCATTTCAAGTAATTCACCTGGTTCCCTCCTGCTGATGCCAAAAACCTGATTTCCCCTTTCCAAAAAAGTTTTTGCCAGCCCGTATCCTATTCCTGAACTGGTTCCGGTGATAAGAATTTGCGTCATACTTACACGGCTTCTTTTACTTTGTCTTTGATAAATAGCACAGTCAACCCGCCTATGATCATCATTACACCGGCCAGCAGTATGGAGTTCATTGGGTCGCCATTAAAGAAGTAGGTTAAAATGATACCACCAAAAACACCATTTACGATTTGCGGAATAGTAATCGACATATTGAACAAGCCCATAAATACGCCCATCCGCTTGGCGGGAATGGAGTTTGCCAGCATGGCATAAGGCATGGCCAGAATACTGGCCCAGGCTATTCCTACGCCTATCATGGGTATAATCAACATAACGGGATCTTTTATGATGGCAAAAGAAAGGAAAGAAAGTCCACCAAGAACAAGTGCCGCAAGATGTACCAACCTCCGTGTGATATATTTAGCCACTTTCGGCAACAACAAGGCTACCATCGCGGAAATACCATTGTAAATGCCAAACATAATGCCTACCCAGTTGCCCGCTTCCTGGTAAGCGGCTGAATTGGGATCAACCGTATCATAAAAGTGACGTGCCACCGCAGGCGTTGTATATACCCACATAGAAAACAGGGCAAACCATGAAAAGAATTGTACCAGTAACAACTGCCACATTTTTTTGGGTATCCTGAATTTTTCGTCTTTTTCTTCCTTTGTCTCTTCTTCATAAAACTCCGGTGGATATTCTTTGGTACTGGCCACCGTCCAGATGATGGCTGCTATTAATACCGCAGCTCCAATGTAGAAAGAAAAAACCACATTGGGCGGTACCAAGCCATCACCGGCAGCTTCCTTCGGAATTCCCATCCAGTTACCGAGTATGTATGGCAGCCACGAACCTACAACCGCACCAATTCCGATAAGAACTGTTTGCACTGAAAAGCCAAGTGTATGTTGTTCCTCAGGTAATTTATCAGCTACCAATGCCCTGAAAGGCTCCATGGAAATATTCATCGATGCATCCATGATCATTAAAAGGCCACCGCCAATAAACATTGGTGCGATAAAAGTAGCGAGATGGGGTGCATTGGGCATGAGTATCAAAGCCACACTTGTGAGCATTGCACCCACCAGAAAATAGGGCCGTCTTCGCCCAAGCCGGTTCCACGTTTTATCACTGAAATAACCTACTATAGGTTGGACAATCATCCCGGTTAAAGGAGCCACAAGCCAGAACCATGAAAGGTGGTGTACATCGGCACCAAAGGTTAATAAAATGCGCGATGCGTTGGCGTTTTGCAATGCAAAACCAAACTGGATTCCCAGGAACCCGACACTCATATTCCAGATTTGCCAAAAACTTAATCGTGGTTTTGTTTTCATATGACCATTTTATGTAAGAATGCCGAAATTAAGGTATTTCATCTTATTCTTATAATTAAATCCTTCTACAAATAGCTATATTTTAAATAATCTATCTAATTCCCTTGATATCAGATTGTAAACCGTAAAGCAATCGTTTGCGGATGGATTTATTCTTTATTTTTGGTATCGATGATGATGGTTACCGGTCCATCATTCACCAGCGATACATCCATCACGGCACCAAACTCTCCGGTTCCGATTGACTTCCCAAGCAAACTTTCCAGTGATATTAAAAAATATTCATATAAAGGTATAGCCACATCAGGCTTTGCTGCCTTTATGTAGGATGGACGGTTTCCTTTTTTAGTGGAAGCATGCAAGGTGAACT
Organism: Bacteroidales bacterium; assembly: GCA_036351335.1. GTDB lineage: Bacteria > Bacteroidota > Bacteroidia > Bacteroidales > F082 > UBA4459. The sequence goes on from JAZBOW010000189.1 coordinate 11,622, forward strand.
GGCTTACCACTATAATTTCTCCATCTGCATCCTTTATAGACAAATTCATCACGCCGTTTTCATCATCAAACACCCTCAAATTGGCAATTTTATTGCAAAGCCATTCGATATCTTCATGCTTATCAGAATCAACGATACCCAGCAGGATCAGTAAACCGCTCCCAATAGAAGATTTCACTTGCTTATTGATACTTACAGATGCCTCTGAAACGCGCTGAATAACTGCCTTCATTTGATGCTTTTTGAGAACTGCAATTTATTAATTTTGCAGGAAAGAATAGCATTATGACCCGATTAAGTGTCAATATCAATAAAATAGCCACGCTGCGGAATGCCCGGGGAGGAAACTTACCGGATTTAAGAAAGGCTGCCATAGACTGCGAACATTATGGTGCACAAGGAATCACAGTCCACCCCCGCCCCGACGAACGACATATTACCCGGAAAGATGTAGAGATGATCCGTCCTTTGATTACCACCGAATTTAATATTGAAGGCAACCCAACACCGGAATTCATCGCGCTGGTATTAAAACACAAACCCGACCAGGTGACACTTGTGCCGGATGATCCGAACCAGCTTACTTCTGATCATGGATGGGATACGGTTCAACATAAGTCGTTTTTGCAGGACGTAATCGGGCCATTTAAAGCTGCCGGTATCCGCACCTCCATTTTTGTGGATGCGAATGTAAAAATGGTTGAAAATGCGAAGTCCACAGGAACTGACCGGGTTGAATTATACACGGAAAGCTTTGCCAAAGATTTTGAAAAAGACCGTGATGCGGCCATTTTGCCTTTTATTGAGGCAGCAATAGCGGCTAATGAATTGGGCATCGGGCTTAATGCCGGTCATGATTTGAATTTAAAAAATCTGAAATTCTTTGCCCAAAGAATTCCTGGTCTTCTTGAAGTATCAATCGGGCATGCGCTGATATGCGATGCGCTTTATTTGGGTTTGGATAATGCTATTAAAATGTATTTACGCGAATTACGAGCAAAATAATTGCGATCGCTGACTATGCTTATACGTGCATTTTTGCCTTGCAAAATACAGTCGTTATCAATTCTATCAGAAAGCCATAAATAATTCCCATCACCACCGTGCTGGTTGCAATCATTGATGCAGACATATCAGGATTATCTGACCCCATCATCGCTCCGAATGCCATGGGCAAACTGAATATCAATCCCATCACCAGGCCATGAATACTCCAATGCCCCATGGAAAAACGGCTGTTGCCGATACCAAAACCAAGCAGGGTTCTTCCCGCAATAATGGAAATGCCAAGCCATGTGGCTACTTCATCAGAACCGCTGCATGCGAATCCAAAACAAACAAAGCCAAATAATACACCACTGAGAGTTGCAATAATTAATCGTTTCATAAATGTATAATTTGTTTATGCCTTAAAATTATACACTTTATATTATATGGCAATTATTCTCCTGATTATTTTTTTCGCACTCTTTCAAGGTTCTGTGTATAAATTTTCAAATTGGGATGTTCCTTTGCCTCAGCTATTTCAACAGCCTTTGCATAATTAACTTCAGCCTTATCCAACTGTCCGCTTTTTTCATACGCTTCTCCTAAGCTATCATACACATTGGCTGAAGTGGGAAATCGACTTACATTTGATTGAAAGACTGATATTGCCATCGAAACCTCATCATTTGCCAGGTAATTATAACCCAGCCGATTAATTGTATACTCAGGAGTTGTGATTTCGTATCCATATTTATTTGATAGATTTTTATAATGTTTATCTATGGCTGTTATTCCCTCCTGATACATATCAGCATCCAATTTCCAACCATCATAAATAAAAAGCAAGCCATTGTAAATACTTAAATGCGGACCAGAACCATGGTCGTCATCCAACATTTGGTTATACTCAAAATCGAGTCCCTTGGGTGACCTCTCTTCGATACTTTTTGCGAACTGATCAAGCGCTTCAAAATAATTGGGTTCATTGCCAACGGTCATATAATAAGATGTTCCGCCGGCATATTTTGATTTTAATTTAGCTTCTGTTTCTCTCACCATCAGGTTATTATCATACATAAGGTAAGGACTGATAGAAATATAGCTGTTAAACAATTCAGGATGGTTTAGCAGGGAATAAGTTGCGAATGTGCCCCCCAGTGAATGTCCCATTAACACATTATATGATTGTGTCCGGTAATTTCTTTCCATAAATGGGAACAATTCTTGAGCAATAAATTTGCTAAATTTTTCTGCACCTCCTGATGAAGGTCTTTGCGAAAGATTTGTGGGCGTAAAATCACGATTCCTGTCAACGTTGGTGATACCCACAACAATCATCTCAGGCATCAATCCATTGGAAGATAGAAATTGGACAATCCCGGATGCATGGTGAAAATGAAATCCCCCATCCAACAAGTACAATACCGGGTATTCTGCATCTGACAAATAGTAGGTTGCCGGCAGGTAAACCAGGATAGTCCTTTCTTCATTTAGTAATTCCGATGTAAAGCTTACTTTTTCACCAATAGTATATTGATGATCACCGGCTTTCAAAACTACGATGCTGCACATCATTAAGGCAGCGATTAAAATCATTTTTTTCATGTTGCGATTCATTTAGTGTACAGTTATTTAAGATTTTTTTGTTCAATTAATTTCAAAGCTTCCTTTGCATAAAACCGTGTTTCGAAGTCTTCATCATTAAGCACCTGCTGCAAATAAACCGTGCCATCTTCAGGCTTTGTCTCCAGCAGTAGAAACACCGCTTGCCTTCTAACCTGATATTGACTGTCCTCCAACGCTTTAAAAATATATGGCTTTGCTTTTTCAGCATCAATCCATGCTAAGCTTTTCAAAGCAGTCGTTTTAGCATACCAATTCTGATTATCCAATCCTTCCAACAGAAAGGGCCATGCTTCATCTGCTCCTAGCGTTCCAACCAATGAATAGTATTGTGATCTTTCTTCTGGTGGAGTTTTTCTGATCAATTCCATAACTGGCCCAACGGCTTTCTTATCACCAATATCAGCAAGTGCATTGGCTACTGAATTTCTTACGCGCCAGTTTTCATCGCTTAGAGCCAGGATCAGGGGATCAACAGCGATCTCGCTTTTAATATCACCCAGTTGATTGGCTGCGAATTCACGCAACACAGGATCAGGATTTGTTAAGTACGTAATTAACTGAGGTGAAGCAAGGATTCCCAATTGTCCCAATGCTTCGAAATGTCTATATAATTCCCGACGTTCAAATGTATGCTGGATTTCTGTATTTAAAGAATCAATAAGCATTTGAGGGTTTTCAATATTTATTGTTTCATATGAATGGTTTGCATTAATATCAACCCAAAATAGTGAGACAGGTACCAGCAAGCAAGTATAAATCAGTATAATTCCGCCCACCTGCTTTCTTGTTTGTGGATACTTGTTCCTTGTAATCAATCTCGCAGGTGCTTTTAAAATGGTTTTAAGCCATTTAGGTAATGGAAACAGAAAGGGTGTCTTATCGCGATAATCATCATATTCTTTTCCATATTTTTCTTTCATGGATAGTTCTTCCATCATGCAAATTGCGATGATGATCATGGCCATGATCAGCCATGGAAAACTGGTACCGAACCCCCAGGTTTTTTTCATATTGTTTTCGGTCATTGAAAACAACATAAGTCCGTAACTCCAAATAATCCAACCCAGGTATTGCGGATGTCGGGATATTTTATAAATCCATCGGGTGGCAACACCTTTACTTCCAAACCGGCTCTGAAACCAGATAAATACGCCCCATACAAAAAGGAATGCTCCCACTGACATAAACAGCCAGCAAACAAAATTGTAAGCATCCCAGTCAAATAATCCAAAAAACCACATCAAAATCCAGTATGGGATGTAAATAACCATACCCATATCAAGGATCGGAAAACCTGATTCAATAAATGGCAGCCATCCTGTTCTGAGAATACCTAATCCGGATAGGAAAAACATACTTAGTGCAAATTGACCAAAAACCGGCAAAAAGATTACAAAGGCTCCGGCCCATGCCCAACTGCTTTTCTGTGTAACAAAACCCATGGCAATAAACAAACAAACGAGTACCAAGCTACCATATCCGATCCATCGAAGGTGCAGACCTTTGATAAAAAGATTTGAACGGTAAGCAGCTTCTTCACCTGCTCCCTGGTCAAAACCCGGAAATCCGACATTTGCATGGAGCAGTGCGTCAATCCAACGTGGCAATTCGATGAAGGCAAACATCAGGGCTACTGAGAAAACAATGGCAAGCAACAATAGCAGAATATATTTTAACCTTATGTTTTTCATCTTATATAAAAAACAGAACAGATTTGAAAACAACCATTTTATTTCTCCTCTGTTCTGTTCAATTTATCCTCGATCTCTTTGAGGCGATCCTGAATTTCTTTAAACCTTTTATTTTCCTGCGTATTGTGAATAATCACCTGAAAGAAAATCATTACTGCCAGCATTAAAAGAGTAATGATCCCCAAATTGGGGGTAGACATAAGTAGTTCCATTTTTTTAGTATCAATAATTTTTAGTATCCACATCAGGTCGTTCATTCCTGGTTCCTCCATTATCAAATTTAAACCCACAATTTGAGCAATATTTCGTGGTGAAAACATCGCCCAATAGTCTGTTACACACAGGACACCGCCATATAAATGCAATAGCAATGAGTATTCCAAACATTACCAGGTAAACAAATGGAGCCCACACCAGCCTTGGCACACCGAAATGGTCCATTAGCGGAAGCACAACAAATCCAACGATTAACAGAAAAATCAATGCAAATACAAAAAGACCAACGCGACGCTTACGTCGGTTTTCAAATTCCACTCTGATCTTTTTTATTTCTTCTTTGGTAAATTCCATGATAAAATCAACTCTCGATTTTCTCAATTATTAATAAAAAATCAATTTTACGGGAAACACCATAAATCTGAGCCAGACTTATATTTCTGTTGTTTGGAATAATTGAAACTATTTCTCCTTTTAGATTGTTCAGAAATGCTTCTAACTTGTTTTGGTCAGATTCCATGACAATATCAAAACGATGTACTCTGTAACTCATGAGAATTTAATTTAGGTCTTTGAAGACTGATTCAGTATTAAACTTACACCCTACTAATATACAATAATAACTGCCTGATTGCAAATCTGATTGCTTGTTACTATTATAAGAACAGATTGAATACTTTACTTCATATTCAATTACGTAGTATTCGTTTGTATTTGTAATGTCAGGATATCGAGAGCTATTTTTATTAATGTCTCGATTTAAAAGGGTTGAATTTTTCACCTGATCGTTTGTGGGTTTTTGAAGTTCTATTCCATTCTGATTCTTATACATGCTAAACCCGCCATCAAAATTGACAGGCTGAACCGTCACAATTTGAGCCTGGGAACTTAAGGAAGTCCCCAGGATCAGAGCAATTATTAATGGTGCGATTCCAATTATTTTTCTCATGGTTCTTTCAAATGGATGTGCTAAAATCGCTTTAGAAAAAATAAAAACAAAATCATTTATACAAGACTATGCAACAACTCTACAAAACAGGATGGACAACAGACAAATTCAGTTAGTAGATAAAAAACATGGGTTTATATATGCATTTTCTCAATTGATCTAAATACTTAAATTTTACTGGACTTTCACCTAATTAATGTCGTATTTTGTGTACACTAAATATAAATGAATGAGTATTGCTTCGAGTAAATTACAGTTTAAAGGAAGCCGGCTGTTATCGCATATCCTGTTTTGGATTGCTTACATTTTTTTCTTTTTCTTCCAGGCGGCCTTGTTTAAGGAACATCCGGATTACCTGGCAAACCTTGGCAGTTTAACCTTAACAGCTACTGTTGACATAGCAGCTACCTATTTCACTGTGTATTTTTTGCTCCCAAAATTTTTGTTCACTAAGAAGTATATTCAATTCGGAATCTACTTTCTTATTTCGGCTGCGGCGGCTATCATACTTCAGCGGGTGCTGTTATATTACATTTCTTACCCGGTTTTTTATCCTGAGTATTTAGATAAGGCTGGTAAATTCTGGCAAATCAATCCGTTTTATACATTTTTCAATATTTACACAGTAGTTGG
>JAZBOW010000190.1:0-4069 GCA_036351335.1 Bacteroidales bacterium
GTTGTATTCTGGGCCATTTTACGCTGGGAAGAAGTGGCTGACAAAAGGCATGGTTTCAGGTGGATATTGTTAATTGCCTACATCATTGGTCTTTCCATTGGTGTTCACCTGTTGAATTTGCTGGCAATACCAGCCATCGTGTACGTGTATTACTTTAAAAAGTACAAGTTTTCCTATAAAGGATTTATAACCGCAGGTGTAATTTCCATACTGATCCTTGCGGTAATCATGTACATCATTATACCTGGAATTGTTGAACTCGCCGGAAACTTTGAATTATTCTTTGTGAATGTAATCGGATTGCCATTCAACTGGGGAACTATCATTTATTTTGTGGTGATCATCGCACTAATTGTGGGAGGCTTGTATTATACACGTTCAAAAGGAAAGGTGATCTGGAATATGGCCATCCTGGCACTGACGCTTATTCTTATTGGTTATTCCACTTTTTTCATGCTTGTGATCAGGGCCAATGCCAACCCTCCGATAAATGAAAATGACCCGAAAGATGCTATCAGTTTGCTCTCTTATTTGAACCGGGAGCAATATGGCACCTGGCCATTATTTTCAGGCCAGTACTACAATGCACCAACCGTTGACAGTGAAGATGGCAATCCGGTGTATGCTAAAGATGAAAAAAAAGGCAAATATGTCATTGTGGATGAGCGCAAAGGTACCATTCCAGTTTATGATGAAAGGTTTACAACTATTTTTCCGCGGATGTGGAGCAATTCAAAACCCGCACACATACAGCTTTATAAAGAATATGGCGGTAAAAAAGGCACTCCTATCCGGGTACAAAAAGGTGATGGCAGCACCGAAGTGGTATACAAACCCACTTTTGGCGAAAACCTAAAGTTCTTTTTTACCTACCAGGTAGATCATATGTATGTCCGTTATTTTATGTGGAATTTCGTAGGCAGGCAAAATAACATAGAAAGCCAGGGCGAGATTAACCACGGCAACTGGGTGAGCGGGATAGGTTTTATCGATAATTGGCGGCTTGGAAATCAAAGTAATTTGCCGAGGACCATGCAAAATCCTGCAAAAACACATTTTTATTTTCTACCGCTGTTTCTTGGCTTGCTGGGCTTTTTATTCCAGTTATCGAAAAGTAAAAAAGATACCTGGGTGGTTTTCCTTTTATTCATTATGACAGGACTGGCCATTATTGTATATCTCAATCAAACGCCTCTGCAGCCGCGTGAAAGGGATTATGCCTATGCGGGCTCGTTTTATGCCTTTGCTATCTGGATCGGCTTGGGTGTGCTGGCACTTTACGACGGATTGAGAAATAAAATGAACAATACCACTGTTGCGGCAGTTGTCGTTTCCCTTGCATCGTTGATCTTGGTGCCCGGAATTATGGCGCAGCAGGGATGGGAATCGCATGACCGTTCGGGAAAATACGCGGCACGTGATTTTGCGCGGATGTATTTGGAATCGTGTGAACCGAATGCCATTTTATTTACCAATGGTGATAACGATACTTTCCCGCTCTGGTATGTTCAGGAAGTTGAAGGCATCAGGACGGACGTGCGTGTCGTAAATTATATGCTATCTTCCGGCGAATGGTATGTCGACCAGATGTTTAGAAAGGTTTATGAATCTGATCCATTGCCGTTATCAATCGACCGTTCCTTTTATGCGAGTGGAGATCAGAATTACGTACCTGTTTTTGAACGTATTGAGGAAACAACCGATGTGCAGGATGCGATCGGGTTTCTTACAAATAATGATAAACGGACAAGAATACCATTACAGAACGGAGAGTGGATCAATTATGTGCCGGCTAAAAATATGCGATTAAAAGTCAATCCTGAAAAAGTAATTAGCACGGGCACAGTTGACGCGGATAATGCCGGCAAAATTGTGGATGAGATCACTTGGAGAATATCGCAAAACGGATTGTACCGTAACGACTTGATGTTACTGGATATAATAACTACCAATAATTGGGAGCGTCCTATTTATTTCGCTAATCCTAATAGTGTGAGTGGCGTCCTGAACATTGATAAATTTTGCCACCTGGAGGGTATTGTATACCGTTTTAAACCCATGCTGGCAGAGAATTATTATCCGAAAGTTGGAGGTATCAATCCTGACAGGTCATATGAAATATTAACTGCCGATGATGTACGCTGGGGAAGGTTGAATGAAGATGATGTGGTTATCGACCGTGAAAGTGCACGTAACTCAGGCATGATAAAGCAAAACTATATGTTCTTGGCGAAATCGCTGGTGGCGCAAGGAAAAATGGATTCAGCCATACAGGTGTTGGATACGGGTATTAAATATTTTCCCGATGAAAAAATTCCTTTTGATTATTATATGATCATCTGGGCTGATTTTTATTATCAGGCAGATGCTGTTGAGAAGGGTAATGAAGTGATTCAAAAGATCTATGAAAATTACAATGAGGAGCTGGAATATTATGCATTGCTTAAGAATAAATACGTGGCCTACTATGATGAAGATATTCGTGTAGCGCTCTCAGCTTTGCAGGGGTTGGGCCAATTGGCAAGAGAACATGATCAGAAAGAAAAGGCTGATGAAATTGAGGAAACATTGAATATGAACCTCAATATGATTGGTATGTAAATTCATAGCAACGAAGTATAAATCATCTAAACTGTCCAGATAGGGGTCTTATATTCTTTTTATACCCTTTGTGCGGATAAACTTCGTGTCCTTCCCCTGAAATAAAACTTTATGTCTCTGCAGTAAAACAATACACGTATCAATCAGGAGATTGAAACGACACCCGGCATAGCCAGGAGACTACGCCCAGAATACATTTATTTTTTAGGTGGCGGCAGGGGCTGATTTTTTTTATTAGACCAGTAAATGAGATAAATTCCGATCAGTATAAACGGAATACTCAGCCATTGGCCCATATTTAAGGTCATTTGCTCTTCAAATCCCACCTGAGGTACTTTGATAAATTCGATAAGGAACCTGACGGAGAACAATATGGCCAGGAAATACCCGAATATCATACCCTGTTTGGGATGGCCTTCATTTTTCCAGTAATACCTATAGAGGAAAACAAACAAAATTAAATAACTTAATGCCTCGTAAATTTGTGTTGGATGTCTTGGATCAGCTGTGTAAGCTGGATCGTAGTACTTTACGAAATAAAAACCCCAGGGCAAGGAAGTGATGTCGCCAAAAATCTCGGAATTCATTAAATTACCCGTGCGGATAAAAAAGCCGGCAAGCGCCACCACGATCACAATCCTGTCCATGATCCACAGATAAGGCCGCTGATTTTTCTTCGAAAAAAAATACAAACCCAGCAGAATACCAATGGCGGCACCGTGGCTCGCCAGTCCGCCTTCCCAGATTTTCAATATTTCGATGGGATTGGCCAGGTAATATTCTGGCTCATAAAAAAGGCAATGCCCTATACGGGCCCCCAAAATGGTGAAAATGATCATATAGGTGGTGAGTTCATCCAGCACCTTGTCACCCACACCTTCGTGCCTGAATATCTTTTGCATGATGTAGTAACCGACAATAAAAGATAGGGCAAACAGTAGTCCGTACCACCTAATCTCCAAACCGCCTACCAGCCAGATATCCTGTGGAATACTAAATATTTCGGGATTTACCCGCCAGACAATATATTGTAACATAGTGAAATATTTCCCGCAAATATAGGAAAACACTATAACCGCTGATACTCAAAAGAAGGAAATCCTTTTTCGCCGGTTTCAGGGTCGTAAAAGCCAATAAACCGGAGCTTGTAAAATAGGCCGTTTTTGCTTCTGATAAAGTAATTGTAATTGGTGCGGGCTTTGTAGTAAAAATCGCCGCTGTTGATATCGCCGTAAAGTTCTTTCCAGTCGTATCCGATCACGTCCAAATCAGCGGAATAATCAAGATACAACACATCTTCAAGCACTACATCATCAAAAACCATGGTGGAATCAAAAGCGGCAAGAGTGCCGGCTTCATTAATAAGTACCCCCGTCAAAAGGTACGGATACGCTTCGCCCTCATCGGTAAAAAGCAGGGTTGTATACTGGGTAAACAAAAGATCCCATGCGCTTCTTTCGGGTTCAAA
>JAZBOW010000191.1:0-11814 GCA_036351335.1 Bacteroidales bacterium
ATCTTCAAATTTTTCCGCACTGGCAACTCTATATCCCACAGTTCTCCCATGCCGTCCGCAAGCCAGTTACCCTCTTTATCTTTCAATTGATAATGGTAATCGCCTGTGCGCATTTCACCACCTGGCAGATAAAAAGTGATGTTCACATCCATAAAATCATAGGGAAAATAGCTATGATGCCGCAATAGCAAATAAACGTCCAGCACCTCATTTTCTTGCACGGGGACTTCAAAATTCTGAATATCAAATCGGTTCCAGCTTACATTTTCAAAAGTGTGGTATTCTTTAAATATGGTTTTGTTTCCACAGGCCGTTAATAGCAACACAACAGCCAAGGCGCCAAATATTTTTTTTATGTATATGTATTTTAACATCTATGCAAAGATATTACATTTGCTTCATGGCAAAAAAATCGGCGAAGAAGTATTATGTGGTCTGGCGGGGACTTAAACCCGGCATTTATCATAGCTGGGATGATGCCAAAAAACAGGTGAGTGGTTATGTGGGCGCTGAATACAAAGCCTTTACTTCGCAAACGGACGCTGAAGAAGCATTTAGCCGGAACTACCTCGAATACAAAGGTAAAGCCACGACTTCAAAGAAAGTATTCTCGAAAAAAGAGTTGGATGAAATTGGGGAACCGATTCTGAATAGCCTGTCGGTGGATGCTGCCTGCTCCGGCAATCCAGGAATTCTGGAATACCGCGGGGTGTATACAGAAACGGAAACGGAAGTCTTCAGAAGGGGGCCTTATCCGGATGGGACAGTAAATATTGGTGAGTTTCTGGCTATTGTGCTGGGACTGGCCTGGCAACAAAAGCATAAGCTCAATATGCCCATTTATTCTGATTCACGAACGGCCATCAGTTGGGTGAAAAAGAAGAGAGTCAATACGAAGCTAAAAAAGAACAGGAAGAATGAGAAGCTTTTCTACGCGGTTGCGCAGGCTTTGGAATGGCTTAAAAAAAATAAAATCGAAGTAGAGATACTCAAGTGGAGGACGGATGCCTGGGGAGAGATAAAGGCGGATTTTGGGAGAAAATAAATCAAGTATCAGCTTTTAAATTCGTATCAGTAAACTTGCGAAGCGCAGTAGTTGCTATTTTCAATTGATTTTGCGGAGAAGCGCTTCCCCTTACTTTTCTTCTTGATAAGAAAAGTAAGCAAAAGGATCAAGAAAATTTGATCGAAACTTCCCGCTATCACCCCGCAGGCCTAGCACGGCAACTCGCTGACACCGCAAATTTTCGGGCCTGCACACTTACTAAATGAGTCTGCAATAAATGAAATTAATAAGACTGTACGGATGCCTGGGGGGAAATTAAGGCGGATTTTGGGAGGAAGTAATTAACTGCTACCTGACTTTTTTCTGAGTTTTTCATTCCAGATGACCCATAAGGCAAACATCGCAGCATAAAACAACGGGCGATATATATAGTCATGAGCGAAATCGAAGTATTGCGGATAATAGAATAACTGAACTGAAAGGCCAAATATCCTCGACAGATTCACCAGGTGCACAACTATCAGACCTAATGGAATATACCACAGTTTCTTTTTCCAGGGACCGGGATATAAAGCCATCAACACGATCCACTGCAGAAATTGCTTAAACCCTGAACAACTTTGGTTGATCCCAACATATCCACCAGCAATATAGATCGTTTGCTGTTGATCGTTGGTAGTAAATTCATAAGAAGTCAGGTGCGTTAACAGCCATACTGAATTTCTATACACAATGTCAGTCAACCAGGCTCGCAAAGCGAAAACCTCATCATAAATGGGCCAGAATTGCAATTGATATGCCCAAAAACGGTACAAATAATGAAATCCGAATATCAGCACAACAAATATCACCACTTCTACTACAGGACGAAGGATGGGGTTTTTGGAGATGGTATTTTTAAAGTGTCTTAGCAAGGTTTTTTTTATGATGTGAAGTTACTAGAGAGCGCATAAGCAAAGGGGTGAGAGGGCGAAAGGGCGAAAGGGCGAGGGGGCGAAGGGGCGAGGGGGCGAAGGGGCAAAAGGAGTTTTTATAAGATATATATTTTTATACTGACCAATTTTCCGGTTTACGAATCATGTTAATTATCATCGCAATGATATGATCGTATTTATCTGTTAAATCGTAGTGCAAATCCTTACTGATATACTTGCATGCGTATGCGTAATCAAGCCATACTTGCGTTTCTGCTGCTTCGCCTTCCGAATCCGATAATTTTGATATAAAATGTTTTGGATAGCGTCTTTTACGAAAAGCTTCTGCAAGATTACCTGATACCGAACGCGACGACCTCCTTATTTGATCTGTTAATGAGTACGTTTCTTCCTTCGGAAAAGATTTAGTCATTTCGAAGATTTCCATCCCGGAAGAAAAGGATAATTGATAAACTTCCAATTCTTTGTGTGATTTAATAACTTTCATTTTCAATTATATTCTTCTGTTGTCGTTCTTTCGCTCTCTCGCACTATTCGCTTTTTCGTAAATTAAAATCCTATATTCGCTCCAAATGAAAAAGTATTTGTTTTGCCATGGTAATATTCCGGTGTGTAGAGGTTCACATTTCCGGTTGCATTTCCAGCCATGAAACTCATGAAAACATAGGTATTATTTACAATTTCATAACGCGCATCCAACTGAATGGTCTGATTTTCCCATGTAATATTTTCCAATGGAGGCAATTTATGCAAATCGCAATCCGGATCATTCGCACAATCAGCGTAATCATAATCATCGCCATGCTGTCCAAGTGTGTAAGCCAATTTCACTTGCAATCCTCTAATCGGTTTGTAAAGTAATGCTACATATATTTCCCGGCTGTTGTCTCTCAGATAATGTCCCATATTATATCTATTCGAGGTGTATGTAATGGTTTCTATTTTATGTTGATACACTACGGGATTTGTATGGGTGTACTCGGCGATCAACGATAAATTTTTCAGTGGAAAGTCACTTAATCTGAATCCAAATTTCCAGCTCAATAAGTTATATTCGTCACTTGCCCTAAAATGATTAATGGAAAAATCATCGAGAAAAAGATTGACATATAAATGCAGGTATCTGATGTTCCGGGAACTTATATTAAAAAACATCTGTGAATTCTGGCCAACCCCACCTGTAGTCGCATTCAGGGTATGATCAACGGATTTATAGAACAGGAATGGTATCATATAAGCCGCATGCGGACCACCCAGGTCGCTATAAACAATGGAATTTCCAAATGAGAATATCAGATTCCTGACCGGGTAAAAAGTGAACATATTGGCGGCCATATATTTCGGATAAAAGACTTTTCGATAGGTACCATTTGAATAATATGAATTGGCGCTGTCGATCACCTGCGATACCAGCCATCCATGGTAATAATCGAACTCAAACCATCTGACCGGTTTCAGGTGCAGCTTGATCATCGCAAAGGAGGGTGCTCTGCCCGACTGAATGTTGGTGCCATTGTATCCTGTTCCCCATTCCACATGGTCCTTTACCAATCCAAAGGAACCCCATTTCCAGGAGACCATCATGCCACCCCTGGCTTCGCTGTAGTCGATTCCTTCATCACCATAATTTTTAAATGGTACGCCGCTTTGATGTACAAAATATTCAGGGGCTATCATGATCCGGCTTACATTATGATCGCGCAGGCTGGAATAGAAACCAAAGTTTTTACCGATGTATCCCCATAACGAACCACCCCACCAGGTTTCTGTAAGTCCACCATTTTCATTTGTACTGTATCGACCACCGGCTATGGGCTGAAGTGCCAGTGTAAACAATGAATCTTTGTAAAATAAGCCAGGTGGATTTGCGGCCAGCGCAAAATTTTTCTGTTTGTTATAAAGTGTGGTCTTGCGGTTAAACTCCATTGGTGGAGCTGCTTCCAACATATATGCTTTCAGATAAAATTCCAATTCTTTTTTCTGGCGTTTACTCAATAACTGATCATTCTCAGAAGATTTCGAGGATATAATGTCCAATTTTTCTTTGATCATTTTCCTTGAATAGGGTTTGATGATTGAATTCAGCTCGATGATCTTCAGCCCGGCCATCTCGTCCAGGTAATCATAAATGGCGGTGTTGGAAATATGCTCGTATACCACCTGTGCCTGCAATGAAATTGCAAATATTACGGCCAGAATTGTCAGATAGGTTTGTTTCATTTTGTTTTCTTAAGTGGATGGCATCTGATTTACTATTTGCTTCTTGCTCCTTTTAAAATAATATTCCGGAACGCTTTAAAAAAGTATTTAATGTCTGTTCGGATTGGATGCTTCTGATAGGCTTCTAAGTATGCCATTTCCGATAGTTGAATTTCAGTCAGTGTTTTTGGCATATCAGCGTAAAACGGAGGAATCAGTCCTGGTTTGGTTTTCAGACGTTTTTCTTTCAGTGTATCAGAATAGAGTTCAAAATACTGCTTACTTAATGGCCTCACGCCTACCAGTTTCATATCGCCGGCAATTAAATTGATGAACATGGGTGTTTCATCCAGCCAGAACTTCCGGAATAATTTACCGGACGTTGTGACCCTGAAATCGTTTTTAAACTTACCACCTTCCTGCAATTTATACTTTTCGTATACATAATCCTGCAAATATTCAGAATATGCATGCATGGTGCGCAGTTTATATACTTTGAAAAGCCGGCCATCTTTTCCATACCGCCTCAAGCTGATCAGTGGGCCATAGGTGGGGTGACGGTCATAGCCAGGTTCCTTTACTTTTCTTACGACAAAAAATAGCTCCTCATGAATGTATCTTTCTTCCACTAGTTCGAATCCGCATGAATAAAGCCTTCCAAGAATTTCGGCATGTGGTATGGCTCGTTCATAGCCTAAGGTGATAAAAAAGTAAATGTTTTTAGTGAACGGCAATTTGGGAATAATGCGTGTGAAGAATACGTCAAAACAATAACTCACCCAGTTAAAAGGAAATATATACCTGTTTAAGATACGTTTTTTACGGATGTCTTTTGTCTCGACACATCCTATGTATAGACCGCCATAAGGCATCCTTTCATTAATCGATTCGAAAAATTTATTCACCCTGCGGATATCGTTGGTACGATGCAGGTTCACCATCTTATTGAAATAACCATCCGCCAGAGTTTCGACATTCGCAATTTTTGTGGTATTGAATACCGCCGAGTGGGGATCCCCTACGTCCACAAAACGGTTCAGGAAGTTATAGACCCTTTTGCTTTTCGACTCAATGATAAATTTTCGCTGTGCCAGGCGCTTTTCACGGGTTTTTTCACTGTCGAATTTTTCATGGGTAAAGGGGGGGAAAACTTTGGACTTTCCATCTCCTGGCTGGATAGTCTTATCAGGTAGCGGTTGCGCGAATTTATAGGCAGCAAATATGTACCCGATAAATAACTCAAGCAAAGTAGAAAGGATAATCGTTCCGAAAACAATTAACCTTGAATAGCTGAACAGGTTGTTGAAATAAATCAGCGATGTGATAATGCCCACAATGGTCACATTGGAGATAAGGGTGTACACATAGATATCTTTCGGCTTTTTGATTTTGGTAAGCTGGTACTTTCCTATGATCATTGATACCAGTGTCCATACCAAAAGGAAAATGATAAATGGTTGCACATATTGGGGCAAATAATAGGCTTTCGAAGCAGGCTTTATCCAGACAAAGATCAGAAAGCTCAGTGTGACCAGCAGCACGTCTATCGTGATATACAATAGCTGAAACCGTCTGTTTCTTTTGTTTTTTGAATCTTCCTTATCAGTTACCATTGTGTATTGATCATACTTTGTTAAAGACCCTTAGTATATTATACGACATTTCTGTGATCATGTATAAGAAGCGGTTATTAATTTTACTGAATCTGCCGGGATTGGTTGTATTTTTTCCGAAATGTAATTTAAAATCGCGCACGCCATATGGTTTTAGGGGAGTACCCAGTCCCATGAAATCAAAATGCGCCAGGTTGTTTTCCAAGGCATATTCAATCGGCGCCCAGGTTGCCAGTATGCTTGGATAATTCTTTTTATAGCGTTCATCCAGCCCTAACACGTACCATTCGTAAATGTTCCTGTTATCGGTCATTGGCGATAATACCCCTCCAATGATAGTGTCATTATGTAAAACCAGCCTGATGATCCCCAGTTTTCCCTTGCGACTTATTTCATAAAATTGCTCAAAAAAACTTCGGTCAGGAAGTGGTTTTCTAACCCTGTTCCGGTAGACGTCACTTAGCAACTCATAAAAAACCTGTACTTCACCCATATTTTTTGGGGGTCGTATGATGCTGCCATTGGCCATCCCCTTCCTAATTTGCCTCAATTTGGTTTTGCTGATTGCTTTTTCAGTCTCTTCTTTATGAGCGGTATTCACCAGCAGGTTCAGCCTATCGTTGAAACGAAAGCCACACGATTCAAATACTGATGCAGATTCCAGGGGCCATTCGATAAAATTTCGGAACTGCACATATACCGATTCGCTTTTCAGTTCCTTGTCCAGGCTTTCCAACAACTGCTTCAGCACTTGCTGTGTATCTGTTTTGCCAAGTAGCGGCCCGCCATAAACGACTGTACGGGAAGACATTCGTCCTTTCCAACCGCTATATTCTTTAATGATCACTGCCAGCAGCACCCCGAGAATGGCTCCCTGATCATCTTTGGCCAGGAAAATGTGGGGTGTGTAATGGTTTACCTTTTGATAGAAATCGAACATTTCCGGCGACTGAAACACCGTATTTTCCGGATGATTTGTTAAGAATTCAGCCCATGATGCGCGGTCGTCTTCAGTAATATGGTTGTATTGAATATGCAAACTCAATTTAGCTTCCGGTTCGTATCATTACCCATTTAACCTGGTTCTTCAGGTTTTGCCATATCAATTCCCTGACCCACATGAACATGTTATCAGTCCACCGCTGTGGATGAAAGGTGATCAGCAGTCTGTCAGGAAGTTTTCCTTCAGCAGCAAAGTGGATCATGTCCTGTGTATGTTTTATGCCGCTCAAAAAAATACCGTCTTTCACTTTATCCCTTATGATGAATTTATGGCCATTCCACCGTCGTCCGGTATCTGTCAGGTAGCCTACTTTCGCATAATCCACATCAAAATAAGGTTCTCCTTCAATCCCGAAGTCGCTATAATCATACTTTTCCCATAGCCTTCGGTTGTCAAATTTTGACCTGGGGGAGCCATCCATCGAAATAGTTTTAATTTCAGTGATGTTTCTTAGTTTCTTTAAATTACTTTCAAAACGTTTGATGGCTTTATCAAAGTCGCCATGGCATTTACTGAGGTCGTCATAGTGGTAGCCGGTTTCGTGTCCTAATCCTGATATCTTCCGAATGACATCTTCATCATAGTGATCAGACATCCTGAAAAAATAGGATCCGCGAATGCCCATCTCATGCTGAATCTCAGCGAATTTCAAGGCATTATGATAGTGTTTTTCGACATCATGACGAAGGATTACGAACTTCTTCCTGTTCTTGTTCACCAGGTATTCTTCAAAGGTGATAAAAGCATAGCCCTGTTCTTTAAGCTTATTATAAAGAATCGGTAGCAGATTCGGTTTAAAGTCCATTCTAAGCATCCTATAATACATTTTTCGTATTACATCCTAAATGAAAAAATATTGAATAATGAATGTCGAACTTCGAATATCGAATTCTATTTATTTTTCTGTGCGGTTTCAATGCTTTTTACAAAAATGGAAATCAACTCATTATTTTCCTTGCTTGCCCTATTTATTTTTTCTTCAGTTTTATACAATTTGCTCCGATGAATTATCTTCAAGCAAACAAAAGTTTCCCTCAATTCCTTTAATATGATTTTCATCTTATGGATGAAATCTCTTCTTGATTCAGCACTTTGCGCCTCTCCATAATTCAAAGCTACTGATGTTCCTGATCTTAGCAATTGTCCTGACAAATGATTTCCAGCCTTTGAATTTGGTGTCTCATTTACTATTTCAATTATGAAAACTGAAAATTCAATTAATCGTTCTTCTAAATCATATTTATACATACTGAATAAACTTCATAATTCATTATTCGTTAATCTTAATTCGAAATTCATGTATAACCTTATTAACATGCTTATCATATTGATGCATCTAAAATGGCTTGTAAGCATCTTTCGGCTGTATGACCGTCCCACAATTCCGGGCGCTGTGGTTTTACATCCAACGCCAGTGTTTCGTGGTAGGCTTTTCTGATCTTTTCAATTTCATTCCCCACCAGCACGCTGGCACCACCGTATTTTCGAAGTGTGATGGGCCGTTCTGTATTCCACCGGAGGGTCAAACATGGCGTTCCTAATATGGTACATTCTTCCTGCAGACCTCCACTGTCGGTTAGCATGATGTTGGCGCCCATATTTAATTTCAGCATGGGATGGTATCCAAGGGGATTGAGCAATACTACATTCGGGTGATTGAAAACTATATTCCATAGTTGAAATTCCCGAAGCTGCTTTTCCGCCCTCGGGTGCATAGGCCAAATCAAAGGTTGATTATTAGCCACTTCATTCAACAGAAAATCGATCAGCGGCACCAGCACTTCTTTGTGGTCTACATTAGAAGGCCGGTGCATGGTCATCAGCGCATATGTGTCGACTGGCTTTTTGTAGATCCGGTTCATAGCATTGTTTTTCAGTATATCCTCCAGAGACAATTCAGCTGCTATGTCTTTATTGGCTTCCAGCGTATCGATCATGATGTTGCCCACGAATTTGATCTTTGACTCGTCAACCCCTTCTTTCCTCAGGTTTTCTGATGACATTTTATCGGGTGTAAGCAGCAAATCTGAAAGGCGGTCGGTAACCAGGCGGTTGATCTCTTCAGGCATGCGCATGTCGCCCGACCGCAAGCCGGCTTCAATATGACATACTTTGATATGCTCCTTTTTAGCTGTCACAGAACATGCAAGCGTTGCATTTACATCACCAACCACCACCACCCAATCGGGGTGTAATACTTTCAGCAATTTTTCAAAGGTGATCATGGTGTTGCCTACCTGCTCGGCATGGGTGCCTGATCCGATGTGCAGGTTGACATCAGCATCCGGGATGTTTAAAGCGCTGAAGAAGGACTGGCTCAGGCTGCTGTCGTAGTGCTGCCCGGTGTGCACCAGGATGTGCTGAATCTTTTCTTCGGCTGTTTTATTATAATCTTCGATCGCCTTGTTAAATGGTGCGATCTTCATGAAATTGGGACGTGCTCCGACTACGGAAACTATTTTCATTTTTATGTTTGATTAAAGGGAAATTCCCTAGTTATTTAGGTTGTTTTTTTACTTGAAATGACTGGAATATGCTGGATTTAAATTCATAACACTCTCACTTTCAGGGTATTGTTCAATAAACCAGCTTAGGAATTGTGCCACATCTATTTTTTCGGAAAGCATTTCCAGTCTTCTGAATTTTATCTCATCCTTCAATTGCTCATTCTGTGCCATTTCCTCCACCGTTTGCAACAGCTTTGCAGTTTCGCTTGTCTTGATCCCAATTCCCAGTTTGTATTTATTTTCTATTTCATTCAAATAGCCAATTCTGCCCACAAAATCGTTGAAACGTATAAAAGGCGTTCCCAACACACCGGCTTCTGCAGCCATGGTCTGGCTATCGCCGATATAGAGGCTGGCGAAGGCCATTACATGGTGCATATGGATGGGATTGACGGCAATACGGTATTGCTCCAGTTCAGGGATCAGCTCTCTTTCCGAGGTGATCAATATCCTGCCATGTGCTTTCAATATTTCTATGATGTCCAGAGCTATTTCATTGTTGATGCCCTTGATACCCTTATCATGATGCGCTCCCAGTTTGGCGAAACGTAAAATATAATAAGGACGAATGGTTGAAATATACTGATCGGCGATTTCCCTGTCGGGCTGAAAATGATTGGGATGCAGGTAGGCCAGTTCATGATAACCGGCATAGTGGACGCTCTTGCGCTCCCATTTGCCGTTGTTGCAAGGGTCGGGAGAGAGAATGACATTGGTAAAGGGATAGGCCATTTTGCTATAAAACGGCACAATATGGGCATCGTCTTCATTTACATTGATGGATGGAATTCCGCATAATTTCCCAACATGTGTAATAGCTACTGAAGTACCCACCAGCAGATCCGGTTTATGCTTTCTTACAAATTTCCATATTCTTACATCCTGTTTGATCTGGCCTATGGCCATACCTGCTTTTGAATCTTTCCTTCCCTCAGGCAACACATTGAAAAAATCCATGCCTGCTCCTTCAAGCAGATCCTGTAGCACATCTTTTTTCTTGATTAAGATGAAAGTTTCGTGACCTTTTGCGTTCAGATTGCTGATCACATTTTTAAACAGGTGGAAATGTGCCGGGTGACCTAAATGGAAGAGAATTTTCATTAAGCTTTAATTGAGAATCATTTCTCTTTAATTTGAATAACGAATATTGAACATTGAATGATGAATGATGATTTTTTATCCTTTCGCAATTCTTTATTCGTTAATCGATATTCGAAATTCTTTTAATGCTTTAATTATTGTCCGAAACCAATATCGTGACTAAAGCCAGAAACATCCATGCATTATTCCAGCGCATATAGGATATCTTGTTTTTATAATATTTATGATTCTGGTAATAGAAGTGTCCATCCTTTCCCTGCATGTTGGTGATGGTCCAATTAGTGATATTACCAGCAAATTCTTTGTATGTCTTACCATATTCCGATAACTTGCTGAAGGTGATGATGCCCTGGCTCTGGTTGTGGATCTCTACCGGGTATGCTTTGGGATAACGCCATAAGGATCTGCCATCGGGAAAGAATTGATGGTCGTGATAAAATTCCAGGCCTTTTTTGATTGCCGCTTCCCACTTCGGGTTTTCAAGCTGCAACAGTCTCTTAATTTCAAATATGCTTTCCAGCACATAGCCCTGGTGGAAGTCGATCTGCTTCCGTTCTTTGCTGGTTTTCATATCCACACTGTAGTTCCACCGGCCATCTTCTTTCTGCCTTGATATGACCCAGTTGACCGCTTCTATGGCGATATCTTTTAATTCCTTATCGGGTTTGATGGCATGCACACGCGCCAGGGTTTCGGCTGCCAATAAACTGGCATTGTAACACAGGTCGGTGGCAACAGGTGTATAGCTGAAACAAACCCCTTCATCAAAGCTTGTGACGGGCAGTTCGGTGAGCATAAAATTACTTGCCTCATTCAGCAATTCAAAAACCTCTTCACTTTTGGTAATTTGGTAATATTCATAAAGTCCCCTGGCAACAAATCCCGTAACTACTGCTGAAGGAACATACTTTTCGAGGTATTTCTCCCTGCTGGCCCAGGGAAAGTTATAGCCCCAACCTTTGCCGCAATAGCCCTTGGAGTAATTGTCTTTGAGCCAGTTGAAGAAATAGGCTGCCTGATCCAGGTAGGCCTTGTTATTGGTTTTCTGGTAGAGCATGGCATATGCCTGAAGGAATAATCCGAAAGCTTTTGGGTTGATCTCCTTTTTAATGCCTATGAGTGGCCGCACATTTACCGGGTTCCGTTTCTGGAACTGGATGGCCAGCACAGGTCCCCATTTCCCAAACCAGTGGAAGGGTTTCCAGGAGTTGAGGGTGTCGTAAGGGTCGTAGCCTTTATAGTGCTCCTTACGGATGTAGGCTTCTAATTTATTGAAGGATTGTTGGATCATTTGAGTTTGTAATCTTAACTTCCGGGCTGATTAGTTGTTTAAGTTTGCCACGGCCTCCTTCGTCGGCCTCGCAAAGTAGTGTTTCATAAGGTTGATTGGTTGTCGGACAGTTACCTCTAATTAATCTAAAGAACACGTAATTTGCGAGCCGTAGGCGAA
>JAZBOW010000192.1:0-16185 GCA_036351335.1 Bacteroidales bacterium
ATCCCGGTTCAGAAATAACCGGGATCATAATGTTTTTAATATTTTCTTAATACAGAATAACGCCTTTTGCTATAAAGGTATATTCCAGTTTAGATTCAGTAATGGCATCAATCTCGTCTTGTGTTTTTCCTTCATCTTCAGCTATGCGCTTAAGCATTTCCACAGGAATTTCATCATAAGTGGCCACGCCTTCAATTACAGCGGTTTTTCCTGCGGCATCTTTCGGGAGCAGAAATCCGTCATCTTTAAACGTGACATGTATGATTTCATCATTTGGAAGATGGAGATCCATCCAGCATCCTGACATCTGACAAACGGCAGCTACATCACCTGTCAATTTCACATTAACAGATTCCTTACCTTCTAACAATTCAGGAAGGCTCGCAACCGGAATGGCTGCATCATCGGTAATAACTTCGCCAAAATTTCCTGTGGAAGATGCAGGAGCTACTGCAGTTTCGTGCTTTTCTTCATGCGATTTTTTGTCATTCTGGTTGCAGCATGAACTAAAAATAACAAGTAGAGCAAATATGAATAAATAGAAAGTATTTCTCATATTAAGGCCTTACAATTTTAATGTCTTTCACTTCTTCAACTGTAATGGTGCCACCATCATTTTCCCATGCATTGAGCACGTAGTTGATAACATTCACCGCATCTTCGTGTGTATCAACCTGGAAAGGCATGGGCATATTATATGTAACACCATTTACCACCATTTCTTCATGCGATCCGTTCAACACCTGTCTAACAGCTCTTTTTTTATCGGCCATCAGGTAGTCTGAATCTTTAAGTGGTGGAAATGCATTGGGTATACCCAGCCCGGTAAGTTGATGGCAAGCCACGCATTTGGCTTTATAAATTTTGGCACCTTCCGGGAATTTAGCTTCTGCTTGATCATCCTGTGGCAAATATACCATGGAATTTTCTGTATTTGATGTATAGGTTTCTTTAAGATAACCATAAGAAGTAAATGCAGTTACGATCAAACTGCCAAGTAGTAAAATAATCGTTATTTTTTTCATGATTACACTTATTTTAATTGTGAATAATTTGTGTTAATGACAACAAGGGATGGTCTCTTTTCCAGTTTCCGAAGTAGAATGTTTCATCGTTTTCTCATGCGGTTGAAGCATTTTAGAAGGTGGACTTATGTAAGGAATGCCTAAAGATAAGCCCCTTAAAATGAATATAATACCTAGAATTATAATAAAAGCAGACACAACACCTTTAAACTTTTTTCTAATATTGGTTCCTATTAAATTTCCAACCACCGGTATCGAAGCCATAATAGGAATTGTTCCGATGCCAAAGATAATCATGTAAATGGCACCGTTAACAATATCGTTTGTATTTATTGCACCAGCAATTGCAACATAAACCAGGCCGCAGGGCAATAATCCATTTAACAATCCGATAACCAGCAGGGAAGGATAAGATGAAATACTGAATAATTTCCGAAACCTGCCTATCAGTTTTCCGGCAAAGCCGAAAAAGAAACGGTCAATATGTATCTGCCCTTTAAAAAGTACTGGGAATAATACGGAAAGTATAAGCACAATACCCAAACCAATAGATGCCCATTGTTGCAATCCCGCCATTTCGATGCCCTGTCCTAATAAACCGAAAATAACGCCCAGCATTGCGTAAGTTGCAACACGGCCGGTATTATAAATAATGCTTCCGAAAAATTTATGAAACCAGGATTTATTTCCCAGAGGCAATGCCACCGCAATGGGGCCACACATGCCGATGCAATGCAAACTGCCAACCAAGCCTGTCATGAGCGCTGCTATGTATAAATCATTCATAATTAGTTAACAAAGAATTTTTTTTCAATATAAAAACCTTCGGTGTTTTTAAACCAGTGCACTTTCATCACGTACAGGCCTTTTTCAAATTCATTGATAGGAAAATACATGAACCCTGCAGTGTCGGGTTGTATTTTTGAAGCAAAATCAAGCGATTGATCTGAAGGACGGAAAAAAACGATAGAACCTGAATCAGCATTAATAGGGGGCATGGAGATTACCATTTGGTTGTCTTTCCGGTTTATATTGAAATCATCACGATAGACACTTGCATTCTTTAACTCGTCAATACGGGTTTGATATTTGAGTCCTTTCGGGTAGTAGTCACGCTCCACCAGGTCTATGGTGTTTTGTGCGCTAAAATACACCAATACAAAAATAAAGCCCATAAAAAGGATGATTGCGATTAGCAGTTTTGTACCCCAGTTCCATTTAATTTTATTTGCCATTCCTATTTCATTTTTTACATAGCCCTAAGGATTATCAAGGGCATTCGGACCTACAAAAGTACTCTTATATTCCTCAACTTTTTCATTGTTGCGGTACAATCCGATTATAATAGGCGTACTCGAACTGTTGAGTTGATCTTTACTGATAATCACCAGGAATGACCCTTTCCCAACTTCTCCTTTGTTAACCACCAGGTTTTCGCCAAGATATTTCACATTGCCCTGGTGTGATTCAAGTTTGAAATCTATATTTATCGGTTTGCGAATTTTATTTACAATATTGAAATTATAAATATTGCTGATGCTGTCTGCGCCGTATTCCTGGAATAATGAGCCCCTCGCACGCAAAATAGTAGCTTCGAAATCGCCCCTGATTACAAATAACCCTGCCACAAAAAAGATGAGAAGTGTGAGGACAACAGAATACGCGATTGATCGTGGATTAAATACTTTATGAGTACCCGTAGCAATACCTTCTTCCGAGTCGTAACGGATCAATCCACGTGGTTTGTTTACTTTATCCATCGTGCTGTTGCAGGCATCCATGCAGGCTGTACAATTAATACATTCCATTTGGGTACCATTGCGTATATCAATTCCGGTAGGGCAAACGATCACACATTTGTTGCAATCAATACAGTCGCCGGAATTTGCATCCCGGTTTTTTGACAGGGGCATTCTTGGTTCACCTCTTTTATAATCATAACCCACAATAATGGATTTTTTATCGATCAAAACGCTCTGCAGCCTGCCGTATGGACAAGCGATGGTACACACCTGTTCGCGAAAGAATGCGAAAACAAAATAAAAAGCACCCGCAAAAAGTACCAATCCGGTAAAGCCTCCAAGGTGCGCCATCAAACCTTCCCTGAAATAATCGAAAAGAGCGTCAACACCAATTACGTATGCAAGAAAAGTGAAAGCCGTGACCAAAGCGATCAGAAAGAAAATGGCATGCTTCAGTGTTTTCTTCGTAATTTTTTCTGTATTCCAGTTTTGCCTATCGAGCCGTTTTTGTGCTGAATAATCACCTTCAATCAAATACTCAATACGGCGGAATACGAATTCCATAAAAATTGTTTGCGGGCAAACCCAACCGCAGAATAAACGTCCGAATATGACCGTAAATAAAACAATAAAAACCAATAGGGTAATAAAAGTCAGCAGGATAAGATGGAAATCCTGTGGCCAGAAAATGACACCAAAAATGATGAATTTCCTTTCCATAATATTAAAAAGCATGATGGGCTCTCCGTTGATCCTGATAAATGGTCCCACGTAAAAAATAAAAAGCAAAAATGCAGCTAATACCCGTCGACGGCTGAAATATGCACCTTTTGGTTTTTTTGCATATACCCATTTTCGTTTTCCCTGGCTGTCAACTGTTGTTAAACTGTCCCTGAAATAGGTGGTTTCTTTGGTTTGTTTTTTATGATCCATCCTTATCGTAATTTATGGAATGATGTACCTATATAACTTATTGTCTTTGACCTAAAATTTCAGAAGCCGGATTTTATTCCGGCTTCTGATATACTGAAATTAAATTAAGCACCCATAATTAATATTCTTTTCCTTGTGGTGCTTTGGGTGTTGCGGGTGTAGATCCATGCAGTTCGACAAGAATGAAGCTGACCACTTCAAGCCTCTTTTGTTCAGAAAGTTGGTCTTTGTACGGAATCATACCTTTTTCTATCACACCTGTCTCAACTATTTTATAGAGGTCTTCAATGGTATTCCCATGTATCCAGTAGTTATCCGTCATATTGGGGCCAACCAAACCGCCACCATCTACAAGGTGGCAAACGGCACAAATCTTATCCCAGGTGTCTTTCCCACTTGCCAGTGATGCTTCATCTTCCAGCACGATTATTTCAAAAGCAGCTGCGTCTTCTGAAGGTGCCGGTTTGGCATTTTCCGCATTCTCCATTTCATTGGCATATTCCCTGTATTGCACGAGGTCGTCAGAATTAAATACAAAAAGACGGATGCTATATACCACTGCAAATACAATGGTCAGATAAAAAAGCCATTTCCACCAGGGTGGCAGATCATTATCTAGCTCCCGAATGCCGTCATAATCATGATCTTTAATGAGTTTTTCATTTGTGAGGGTATCATATTCATAATCTTCATTATGCTGCTGATTTATATTTTCTTTAGCCATATTACAATTGTTTTTTAATTCAGGTTAAGTGATTTTCATCATTCAGATCATGGTCCTTATCCAATGGCAGGTTTTTCATTTCCTCAATATGTTCCTTATCTGCTGTCAGCACCATATAGCCAACCACGGTGAAAAATATAAAGAACAACAGCAAGGAAATGATCGGGTATATTTCTATGCCCGCTATTTGCTCCAATGTGTGAGATACAATCTTCATGATTTAATAATTATAGATTCGTTTACTTAATCATTATACACGTCGGTACCAAGTCGTTGTAAATATGCTATTAAAGCGATGATCTCTTTATTGTCATCTACTTCAATACCACTTGAACGCAATCCCCCGGCTATTTTAGCAGCTTGCTTTTGTAAATCAGCCACTGATTGTTCAGCAAATCCTTCAGGGTAGGGTACCCCCATTTGTTGCATCACTTCAATCTTCTTTTGTGTTGTGGATATATCCAGCACATTTTCAGCCAGCCAAGGATAGGGTGGCATGATTGATTCAGCATTTAACTTTTGCGGATCGACCATATGGTTGAAATGCCACGAATCGGGCTTGTAATTGGGCAAGGTAGTTACGCCAATTCTGGCCAAATCCGGTCCGGTTCTTTTGGAACCAAACTGGAACGGGTGGTCATACACTGTTTCCCCCGCTTTGGTGTATTCACCATATCTTTCTGTTTCACTGCGGAAGGGCCTGATCATTTGAGAGTGGCATGTATAACAACCTTCTCTTATGTAAATGTCCCTTCCTTCAAGTTCGAGCGGTGTATAAGGTTGTACACTGCTTATGGTGGGCACATTTGTTTTCACCAGATACATGGGAACAATCTCGATCAAACCGCCGATTAATATAGCAACGAGAGCTAAAACGGTAAACTGAATCGGTTTGCCTTCCAGTTTCCTGTGCCAACCTTCTTTTTTGTCTGAATGAGCTTTTTCTATTGCAGGCGCTTCGTCTTCTTCATAACGGATGAAACTACCAGAAGAAGAGGTCTTCACAATATTATATACGAACAGCAACATTCCGATAAAGTACAATGTGCCACCGAATGCCCTCAGGTAATACATGGGTAATATTTGTGTAACTGTCTCAAGGAAGTTAGGATAAGCAAGGTATCCGTCAGCAGTAAACTCTTTCCACATTAATGCTTGTGTAAAACCGGCAAAGTAAAGTGGAATTGAAAAGAATAACATACCCAGTGTAGCAATCCAGAAATGCGTATTTGCCAGCTTAACAGAGAATAATTTCGTATTGAATAAACGCGGTACCAGCCAATATATCATACCAAATGTCAGCATACCATTCCAGCCGAGCGTTCCGATGTGAACATGTGCAATGGTCCAATCGGTAAAGTGGCTTAAAGCGTTTACGGATTTTAGTGACAGCAAGGGTCCTTCAAATGTAGCCATACCGTAAGCTGTGATCCCTACAACCAGCATTTTCAATACAGGATCTTCACGTACTTTATCCCAGGCACCTCTCAATGTGAGGAGTCCGTTTATCATACCACCCCAGGATGGGGCTATCAGCATGACTGAAAAAACCACACCGAGTGCCTGTGCCCAGTCAGGAAGCGCTGAATACAAAAGGTGGTGAGGTCCTGCCCAGATATAAAGAAAGATTAATGCCCAAAAGTGAATAATGGACAATTTATAGGAGTATATGGGCCTGTTTGAAATTTTAGGAACAAAATAATACATCAGGCCTAAATAAGGCGTGGTTAAGAAGAATGCTACCGCATTGTGACCATACCACCACTGTACCAGTGCATCCTGGATACCTGCATACACGGGATAGCTTTTCCATAGTGAGACAGGAATTTCTACGTTGTTGGTGATATACAATACGGCAACTGTAACCCAGGTTGCAATATAGAACCAGATGGCTACATAGATATGTTTCACCCTTCTTTTAAGGATGGTTCCGATCATATTCACACCAAAAACTACCCAGATGAGTACGACAGCGATGTCGATGGGCCATTCGAGTTCGGCATATTCTTTTGAAGATGTAAAACCAAGAGGTAAAGTAATGGCGGCCGCCAGTATGATAATTTGCCATCCCCAGAAATGAATGTTGCCAAATAGTTTACTGTACATTGGTGTTTTCAGCAGCCGGGGCATTGAGTAGTACACGGCGGTAAATATGCCATTACCCACAAAAGCAAAAATAACCGCGTTTGTATGCAGTGGCCTGATGCGTCCAAACGAGAGCCAAGAAATTGAACCACTCATATTTGGGAAGATCAACTCAAAAGCTGCAGTTAAACCGACCAGCATACCTATAACGCCAAAAACTATCGTGGCGAACAGGAACATTTTGGTGAGTCTGTTGTCATACGTAAATCTTTCTAACTCCATAAGCTAAATTTATTGATTGTTTAATGATTCTTCACCATCATTACTTTCTGTGTCTTTGGTAGTTTTTTCTTCCTGGTTTCCGTCATCACTTTTTTTTTAACAGGTTTGGCATCGTCAAACAGCATCCTGATGGCTGGCGAATACGTATCGTCGTACTGACCGCTTTTCACTGCCCAGATAAATCCTGCTAAGAAGCTTCCTGCTACAATAATCCCAATGATGATAAGAAGAATAATAACCGACACGAAAGTTGTAATTTGGTTTTTTTGATTGGCACCAAATATATATAAAATATATGTAAAAATTGGTATATGAAATCATTTTTTACCCGGTGATATCAACAGTATGACCTGTTATTTTTTAACAATACCAATACCCCTCGAAGTATAGTTAACCATAAAGGTAGCAAAAGCTACCACGCTAATGGAGCTTAACGGCATAAGGATAGCTGCAATAAGTGGTGAAAGCGTGCCTTGCACTGCGAAATAAATACCCACCACATTATAAAGAAAGGAGATTACAAAACTGATTTTAACGATATTGAGTGAAGTTTGGGTGTAATTGATAAAGCGGTCGATCATGCTAAATTTAGAAGATTCAATAATCCCGTCGCAAGCAGGGGAAAAGCTGTAGATATCATCTGCAATAGTCAAACCTACATCGCTCTGCATTAATGCACCGGCATCATTCAATCCATCACCCACCATCAGTACTTTTTTGCCTTCTTTTTTCAGCTTTTTCACAAAAGCCATTTTATCTGTCGGGCTTTGGTTAAAAAATAATTGTGTATCGGAACCAAAAACAGGGGTAAGGTTCTTTTTTTCAGCTTCATTATCGCCTGAAAGAAGAAAAAGCCGGTAACTATTTTTGAGGTTGTCAATCACCTTTTTCAACCCATCGCGGTAACGGTTTTCAATTTTGAAATAACCTTTAATTTGCTGGTCAATAAAAACATACACGTTAGTGGAGTCCACATCCACGTCATCTTTTCCGGTAACGAATTTTTTTGAGCCTATGTTTACCCGTTTGCCATTTACCAAACCGGTGGTTCCCATGGCGGGAATTTCCTTGAAGTCTTCGACCTCAAAGTATTCTGCCGACGGGATGGTATCTTTTATTGTAGCGCTCAACGGGTGGCTTGAGTTGGCAGCAAGCGATTTGATCATGATCCATTCTTCTTCACTCAATGTATCACCAACAAATTTGGCATCCATAGATCGGGAATGGGTCAGGGTGCCTGTTTTATCAAAAACGATGGTGTCAATCTTATGCAGATCCTCAATTACCTGGGTGTTTTTAATATAAAACCCTTTCCGGCCAAAAGCCCGCATGGTGCTGCCGAATGTAAAAGGAACCGTGAGGGCCAGCGCACACGGACAGGCGATAATTAATACCGAAGTAAAGGCAAAAACGGCCAGTGACGGATCGTTAAACAGCCAGTAAACCGCAGCTGTTGTTGCAATAAGGAGAATGATCACCGTAAAATATTCGCTCACCTTATTAATGAGTGTGTCGAGGCCGGTGTTGACCCTGGATTTTTTATTGTCCTGGTTCCACAGTTGTGTGAGGTAACTTTGTTCCACCTTATGTACTACCTTCATTTGTAAAGCTCCACCGACCTGCCGGCCACCCGCATAAATCAGGTCACCCTCTTTTTTTGGTATGGGGATGGATTCGCCTGTTACAAACGAATAATCAATATTTGCATGGCCACTGATTAGTTTGGCATCGGCGGGGATCAATTCCTGGCTTCGAATCAGTATGCGGTCGCCTGTGGTAATTTTTTCAAGTGGCGTACTTATCTCTTTACCTTCGGATAGTTTGGTAACTGCCACCGGGAAGTACGATTTATAATCGCGTTCGAAGGATAGTGCCTGGTAGGTTTTACCCTGGTACCATTTGCCGATGAGAAGCAAAAACACAAGGCCTACAAGTGAATCCAGAAAACCAATACCGCTGCCGGTTAATATATCATATGTGCTTTGGAGGAATAGAGTGAATATGCCAAGCGTGATCGGTACATCGATATTGATTATTTTATGTTTCAATCCTTTGAAAGCCGATAAATAATAATCGCTGGCACTATAGAATACTACAGGCAACGAAATGATAAAACTCAGCCATCCGAAATAGCGCATAAATTCTTTCTCGAGCAATTCACCACCCGGTAAATATTCAGGAAAATTGTATAACATTACATTTAACAGGCTAAATCCTGCTACACCAATTTTTATTAGCAAGTTGCGGGAAGCATTGGTATCACTGTGGGCATCATGTTGATCCAGCCTAATTTCAGGGATATAATGGATGGAAGCCAGCATTTCAACCAATTGCCTTAAACTGATCTCCTGATCTTTAAATGTGATGCTGACCATTTTAGTGGGAAAATTCACACCTGATTGAATGATCCCAGGGTTTAAAGTTGACAGGTTTTCCAATAACCAGATGCAGGAGGCACAGTGAATGGTAGGGATAAATAAACTGACTTTGCTGATACCGCCGTCAGAAAAGCTGAGTATTTTTTCCCTGATCTCATCCAGATCGAGATAGGCATATTTATCACCCACATCGGTTTGTTCAATCCGGATGCCCGACATGGGTTCGATTTCATAATATTTATCGAGTTTCTTTACGTTGAGGATTTCGTAAACGGTTTTACAGCCATAGCAACAGAACGGCTTTTCTTCCCACATAATAGGATGCTTACCACAATCTTCGCCGCAATGCACACATTTAACACCCATTTTAGCCGCTGTTGATTAAAGAAATTTTAATTAACTTTCATTTCTGTAAAAGTGATGGCCCACATGCCCCGGAGTTGGCCTTCTTTAAAACCGGTAGCCTGATCGTCAGGATATAATTTTTGAATAGTGCCGGCCAATGCAGGACTGATATTTGTGTCCAATTTGCCATGGCAATTAAGACACAATGCACCCGTGTAGATAGGCTGGTAAAATACTGGATGTCCCTCATTGTTCGCTATGATGACCGGATGAAGGGGCTGTTCGTTTTGGAGTTGGCTTATATATGATGTGAATAGCTCATTTTCTGCCTCGTCCATTTTATTTAAAGGGTTGCGATGCTTTTCTGCCACTCGTTTTATGGCAACGGTTTCCATTTCAGAAATGGAGTCAGTGATCTCCAGAGCTTCCAGGTTACAGAATTTGATGGCGTATTCGAGGCCACCTTCCTGAATAGCTCCTTTTAATGCCTTTTGGAGCGCTGAAGTAGTCCGTCCGGCAACTTCGGTTCCCTTTTCAATTAATGTGCGTTTTAATGAGTCATCCAGAATAACTGTTTCATTCTGATTAACTGCTGCTTCAGTAGCGGTCTGTTGATCATTCTTTTCAGTTCCAGAATTCTGGTTGCAACAGCCAGTAATTAATACTGATAAAAGAATAGCAGCCAGGGTTTTAAGGATATTTGTTTGCATAGGGTTTTATGATTTAACTTCAAGGATTTTACCGATAAAATGCAGGTTTTGCCCGGCAAGCGGATGGTTGAAATTCATGGTAACGGCATGATCCATTATTTTAGTGATCCTACCAAGATGTTTGTTACCTTCATTGTCTGTCATGGGTATGATATTCCCCACCCGGATCATTTTGTCGTCAATTTTACCATCCACTTCAAATGTGTCCAGCGGTATATCGAAAATAGCATAGGGATCAACAGGCCCATAGGCATTAGCAGATTCAATTGTAAAGTCAAAAATGTCATCGGCTGTTAATCCGGTCAGATTTTTTTCAAACTCCGGGATCAACTGCCCGGTTCCGAATTTAAAAACTGCAGGATGTTCTTCCGAAGTTGCTTCAATTTGAGCTCCGTCGTCTGCATTCAGCAATCTGTATTGTATGATCGCTGTTTTTCCGGTTTCAATTTTCATTTAGTGGATGTGTTTTCACCCGCAAAAATAAGATTTATTGGCGTGTTTTGCTATACAATTCAGGTTTAAACCAATCCGGCAATAAAGAAATAAAGAACTACCAAGCTGTAGATCAATTTCATGAATGTGCCGGTAATAAAACCGATAAACGATCCCATGGCAGCCCTGAGTGCTTTATCTGACTGGGAACCTGCAATAATCTCCCCGACAAAAGCACCCACGAACGGCCCAATGATAATACCGATACCAGGCAGAAAAATAATGCCAGCAATCAGCCCGATAATGCTTCCAATCAAACCTGCCCGGGTTCCGCCAAATTTCTTTGTGCCATAAATAGGTATCAGATAATCAATTACTGTGATAATGGTAGCAATTATGCCCATGGTGACCAGTGCTTCGTTAGATACTAAAAAATAATCACTGAGTATACAAAGTAATAAACCGATGTAGGATGTGACCGGTCCTGGAATGCCGGGTACTATTGACCCGACAATACCTGCGAGAATGAGTATTGCGCCAACAATCAGCCAGAAAATATCCATCCGTTTTTTTTTGTAAATGTATGAATAAGATTTCTGAGGAGCCCCATTCAATTAAACTTGATTATATTTATTCAGAATAATGCATTTTCCCGGTAACAAATTAAAAATAGTTACGTCATTAAGCTAAACACAAGGTGTTCGTGGAATTGAAAAATACGTATATAGAAGTGAACCAGCAGTTGATTGAAGGATGTCGAAAAAATAAACGATCGGCACAAATCAGGATCTACGAACTTTATTATAAAGCCATGTACAATACCAGTTTGCGCATATTAAATAATAGGGAGGAGGCTGAAGACATCATGCAGGAAGCCTTTCTGGATGCTTTTAAGAAAATGGATATGTATAAAGGCACAGGCAGTTTTGGTTCATGGTTGAAAAGAATTGTGGTAAATAAATCGATAGATCATCTGCGCGCTAAAAAAGACAACTTAAGTCTTGAAGAAGAAATTGTATCTGCAGAAGAAGTTGAGGACGAAACAATTGAAGAGGAAGCATACTTGAGCAACACTTTTACCAGACTGGAAGAGATAAGAGAAGCCATAGATAATTTAGCTGATCACCATAAAATTGTCATTTCACTGTATCTTTTGGAAGGTTATGACCACCAGGAAATTGCGCAGATCTTGAATATTTCGAACAACAATGCTAGAGCCCGGTATTTCAGGGCAAAGAAAAAATTGTTGGAAGAGATCACCCGATCAGGTGATGCCTATCTGAAGTCTCTAACAAACTAAAAAATTGAATATGTCAGCACTCGAAAAAAAAATAAAAAATGAAAGGGATTATTTTGACCCACATGAACCAAAACCAGGTCACAGGGAAAGGTTTATAGATTTGCTTGAAGAGGCACCTGAGCTTCAAAAAACAAGCAATATAAATGGTATTTGGATGAAAATCGCAGCCTCACTTATCATCCTGATTTCTGTTGGTTATATAGCTTTTAATTTTATTACCGAGCAAAAATCAAGTGCGCAAAATGTACTTCTTATTGAGTATAACGAAGATTTTGAAAACATACTAACCTATTACGATGAAAAAGCCGCCGGGAAAATGCAGGAAATTGAAAGCTTATCGCCCAATGATGAACAGGCGTCCCATGTGAAGAAGTCTGTACAACAACAATTTGAAGATCTGGATATCAGCATGGCAGCCATTGAGAAAGACTATCAGAAGAATCCTGAAAATGAAAGACTAAAAGCGGCTATGATCAATAGCAAACGCAATAAAGTAAAAGTGATGGACCAGGTCATTCAGCAGTTAAATATGGCCAACCATCAATTGTTTTAATGAAACCATTCATCTTAAATAAAAATAAAATGACAAAAAAAATGAGAATCGCAATCATGACGTTTGTAATCCTTTTCGTTGGAATAGGATTTACACAAGCAAAGGGGGATACCGAGAAAGTGTTGTACAATAATACTTTCGAAGTGAACGACAATGCTTTGTTAAGTGTGTCCCATGAAATGGGCAATGTAAGCTGTAAGAACTGGGATAAGTATGAGATTTCAGTACAAATAACAGCACGTGCAGAAACAAATGACCCTGAAAAAGCAGCAAAGGCATTTGAACAGGTATCATTTAATGTATCCGGAACCAGAGATGCAGTAAATGTAGTATGCAAATTAAAGAGCAAAAAAAATGGCGTTAGAAACGTCAACCCGAATGTTGAGTTGGTGATATTCATGCCTGAATCTGTCCGACTTGATTTTGAGCATAAATTTGGTAATGCGTATCTTGAAAAAGCCTCGGGTCAGAGCAATGTAAGCAGTTCGTATGGAAACATACAACTTTCGTCACTGAGCCACCCTGAAAGTAAATTTGAATTGAGTTTTGGTGAAGGATCACTTGGCTTTTTTGCAGGAAATTCGATTGACATCAACTATTCTTCATTCGAATTAGGTGCTGCTGGTAACACATCAATAAAATCTGCATATTCAGACATTGAAGCTGGCGAAATCAAAATTGTTAGCCTCAAATTGGAAGGGGGCAACCTGGAAATAGGAAAAGCAGAAATTTTAAAAGGAACTTCAAAGTTTTCAAATTTAGAAATCGCTGTGTTGAATGAAATCCTTGAAATTGAATCGTCCTACGGAAGCGTTGAGGTTGCTTACATGCCAGCCACATTTTCTGAAGTAATTATTGATAATAATTATGGATCTACATCAGTAGGAATTGATAAGGCTGCCACCTATAAACTGGTTGGTACCGCATTACATTGCGAAATTGATTATCCTGACGCTATGGCCAACTTTAGTGAACGAGTTAAAACAAGTTTTAAAACTACGCTCGTTGGAGTGATAGGCAAGGGCAAAGAAGCGCAGTCGAGGGTGAGCATACAGAGTAGTTATGGAGGAACAAGTCTCAAAGCAAAATAAAATCAATTAAAAAATAAAATCATGAAGAATTTTACGACATTTTTAACAGGAATAGTATTCATGCTATCATTGAGCATGCATGCACAAATCAGCCAGGAAAGACAGGTGGGAAATTTTACAGGAATACATCAGTCGACATCGGCAGATGTATTTATCACGAGTGGCAATGAAAACACGGTAAAAGTAAAAGCCGACGAACATGTGATAGATAAACTAACAACAAAAGTCGAAAACGGAATATTGCTAATCGGTACTGAGGGAAATTTGAGAAATGTAAGGACATTAGAGGTCTATATAAGCATGAAAAGATTGGACTATATTAAAAACTCAGGTAGTGGAGATATTAGTTGCAGGGGTGAAATGCCTGGAAATGATGTAAAAATATCTATCAATGGTTCCGGCGATTTTGAAGCAGATATGGAAGCAAAGAATATGGAGATTAGTATTTCTGGTTCAGGTGATGTAGAACTTTCGGGCGTAAAAGGTGATTTCTCACTTTCTGTTTCCGGTTCGGGTGATGTAGAGGCGGAAGCATTGCAACTGGAAAAATGCAAAGTGTCTGTACAAGGTTCGGGAGATGTGCAGTTAAAAGGTGTCACAGTTTCACTGGTAGTTAAGCAAAACGGATCAGGAG
Organism: Bacteroidales bacterium; assembly: GCA_036351335.1. Taxonomy (GTDB): domain Bacteria; phylum Bacteroidota; class Bacteroidia; order Bacteroidales; family F082; genus UBA4459. Next base: position 14,235 of record JAZBOW010000192.1, read on the forward strand.
ATGTAAATGCCTACAGCTTAAAAGCGGTGGATGTTGAAGTAAACAACAGCGGTTCGGGCGATATCGTGGTGCAGGCAGTGAATAGCTTGCGGGCGATGATTAATGGCTCAGGAGACCTTACCTATCATGGCGCTCCTGAAAAAGTTGATGTTATGGCGAATGGTTCCGGGGAAATATACAGGAAATAAAAAGGCAAAAAAAACCCGGCTTATTCAATAAGCCGGGTATAGGCAATGGCAAATCATTTTCTTAGGAATGGGCACTGTTAGTAATTAATTGAGCTTTTATCAGGAGCTCTTCTCTGGGAGCGTAGTATTATGATTTGCATTACAGGGGTTTTTGTATATCACATTTTAATAAAGCAAATTTGAGAAACATCCTGTAATCATTTTTAATCGTTTTCAGCCGTTTAAAAAATATGGCTGAATACCGCTAGTTTTGTTTTTATCGACGGTCAAAAAAATCTCAGCCTGACTTAGAAGTAAAGCCAGGCCGAGGGACACAAACAAGCGGTTATCAGGGTCCTTTTAAACTGTAAAAGTATTGCAAGGTTTTAGTTCCACATAATGTGTTGTTGGAGCAATATTTCAATGATCATTACCAGTTTCAAATGGTACGTTTTACAGTTTAATCGTACTACAAACATAAAATCCTAAAGGAAGATATTTTTAGCCTTATTCCGTTATATTATAAAAATGGCTGTATTCAGCTATATATTATGGTAAACGAGTTATAACATTTCACAAATCGATGGAAATTAAATTAATCGGTTTTTGTCCGAACAGGTATGGCAATGGAATAACTGGTTCCTTTTCCAGGCTGGCTTAGTAGTTCAATTCTGCCGCCCATATATTCGATCCGTGAACGGATGCCCGAAAGCCCTAAATTTTTTCCATGTGGCAGAGATGCTTCATCAAAACCAACTCCGTCATCTTTAAACGCGATCAGTATTTCTTCATCCCGCCTGATGAGGGATAGGTTTACTTTTGAAGCCTGCGCGTGTTTAATGGCGTTATTGAGCATCTCCTGGATGATCCTGTAGATCATGATTTCCATGTTTTCAGGCAATCTTTCTTCATCTAATGATAAGTGGAGGTCAACAGTCATATCCCCGGCCTCCTCTACATCTTCGCAGAGATCTTCAATGGCTTCTTCCAGTCCGAATTTTGAAAGTACACCCGGCATCATATTGTGCGATATCTGACGTACTTCCCTGCTGGCATCTTTCAATAGTTTGTTGGCTTTTTGTAACATCTCGCTGGTGGCCTCATCAGATTTTTCTTCCACACTTGAGAAATGGATACTTGCCGTTGACAGCAATACACCAATTCCGTCATGCAGTTCACGGGCAATGCGTTCACGTTCTTTTTCCTGACCTACCATAACCGATTGAGCCGCCATAAGCTTTTTCTCATCTTCCAGTTTCTGTATTTTTTGTTGGGCGATGATGCTGTTTTTGCGGCTTTGCATTCTTAAAAACAACAGTATAAGAAGGAGTATTACAATGAGAGCCGCCCCTATGCCAAAGGAGAGGTTGCGCTGAAATAGCATCCTATTTTTTTCAAGCTCTTTAATGCGGTTCTGATCCTTGTACCGCAGCAATTCATACTCGGCCTTGTATTTTTCGCGTGCGCTGATCTGCTCGTGGTTATGAATAGAGTCCGTTACGTCAAGGTACTTCTGCTGGTATTGGTATGCAGTTTTATAATCATCTTTAGCTACATACAGCAGGGTGATGTTCTCGTATCCTATTTGCATATCCCATAGGAAATGGTGTGCTTCAGCCATTGCAATACCATCCAGGTAGTACTTTTCAGCCTGATCAAGATTGTCATTTTGCTTGTGCAATACCCCCAGGTTAAGTAAGGCCCCCGATTCCAATTCTTTGTTGTCAATTTTCCTGGCAAATGCCAACGATCTTTCAGACAGTTCCAGGGCCCCTTCGTAATCG
>JAZBOW010000193.1:0-4730 GCA_036351335.1 Bacteroidales bacterium
ATCAGCAATGAGCAAAAGATAGGGACAAGGGTTACTTTAAAATATGGACTACGACTCTCCATCTTTAATAATATCGGACCCGGAACATGGTATAAATATAATGCTGATGGCGATGTAGTTGACTCGACCGCCTATGCCAAAGGCGACTTTTACAATACTTATTGGGGCATTGAACCCCGACTCGGAATGGTCTATCAGTTAAACGAGCTCAGCTCATTAAAAGCCAGCTACTCCCGTAATTATCAATATATTCAGCAAGCGCAAAACTCGGTAGCAGGATCACCGCTGAATATCTGGTTCCCGGCCAGTCCGAATGTGAAACCCCAAATTGGCGACCAGGTAGCGCTGGGCTATTTCAGAAATTTCAGAGAAGGGCTTTTTGAAACCTCTGCCGAAGTATATTATAAAAACATTAAAAACGCGGTGGATTTCCGTGATCATGCTGAATTGTTGCTGAATAAATACCTGGAAGGAGAGCTGCTGATTGGTAAAGGCTGGGGCTATGGCGCTGAATTTATGGTACGAAAGAATTTTGGAAAAATAACGGGCTGGATGAGCTATACCTGGTCAAGAGCATTCAGGCAAATCGACGGCATCAACAATGATGAACCTTATTCATCCTCATACGACAGGCCACATGATTTTTCCATCGTGGTGAATTACGATTTAAACCAGCGTTTAAGTTTTGGATTGTCATGGATATACCTCACCGGTCAGCCTGTTACTTTCCCGGTTGGACGATATGAATACGGAAATACCAATGTGCCGATATACTCTGAAAGAAATGATTATCGCATGCAGGATTACCACCGGCTGGATGTTTCGATCACGTGGAGGGACAAACCGAACCCGGAAAAATGGTGGCACAACGAATTCAATATTTCATTCTACAATGCGTATAACCGGAAAAATCCCTGGGTGATCAATTTCCAGACTGATGTGAATGACCCTTCGGTAACGTATGCTGAGATGACTTATCTGTTTGGTATTATTCCGGCCTTTACATGGAATTTTAAATTTTAAGATGACACGAAAAATTACATACCTGATACTATTTGCATTTGTGCTATTAAGTAGTTTACAATCATGTACCGAGCGCATTGATATTGACCTGGAAGAAGGCTATATAAAGCTTGCTATTGAAGGATACCTGGCACCCAATGATGGTAAAAATTATGTCCGATTAACTGAATCTTCGGGCTATTTTTCCAATATCCCGGCACCTACCGTTTCGAATGCCGTTATTGAAGTTGATGATGGTACGGATGCTTATACACTTCAGGAAGATGCAGCAGCACCTGGCATGTACTTTTTCCCGGATGAATTTGTAGCTCAACGCGAACATACTTATGAGATGAATATCAATTTGGCGGAAGAAGTTGGCGGTTACACAAACTACAAAGCATCCACCTATATGCCGAGATTAACCGATCAGATTGACTCTGTATCAGTTGAATTCAATACCGATTTTGAATACTGGATGGTCTTGTTGTATGCATGGGAACCGCCGGGACCTGATTTTTATATGTTCAATGCCCTGCGAAACGACACCCTGATCACTGACACCATTTCTGAAATCAGCATTGGCAATGACGAGTTAATAGATGGCAATTACATGAACGGCATTATCGTGATGGGATTTGGAGAAAGTTCGCTCAAACCCGGCGATAAGTTCACACTGGTGCTTTCAAATATTTCAGAAGATTACTATAATTATATTATTGAACTGCAAACAGAAATTTCATTAAGTGTGCCTATATTCAGTGGGCCGCCGGCCAATGTAAGTTCGAATTTCGATAATGGTGCCGTGGGCTATTTTGCCGCATTTCCATCTGTTTATACGAGTACTATTGTAAGATCGCCGTAACTGTATAGATAAAAATGTAAATCTCTAAAACTGGAACCTCACCGTCGAATTCGGATACCAGCCCATTTTATAGTCCTGTACAATTTCTCCGGTAACCACATCTATCCGGTACATGTAAATATAGGTGTAATTGGCGCGGTATTGCAGGTCAAACAGGAAAGCCACGTTAAATTTGCGCTCATTCCTCCGCAATCCTATTCTGAAACTTGTGCGAAAATAATCCTGGTGGCGAGGTACATATGCCTCCTCCCAATCATACACCACCTGGCCCTCCTCCACTGTCGCCTGCTGATCATAGGGCACATAAGGCCGGCCACCGGCCAGTGTCATTCGCAAACCCAATATGAGCGCCCTGTTTTTCCGCTTTCCAAAGGGCAATTCATAACCTCCAACCGCATTGATAATATAATTGCTATTGAATGAAGTACTTCGATCAATATCATCATAACCTCTGTATTTCGACTGAAACAGGGAAGCCGTAACCAGGAAAAAGTAATTCCGGCTCATAAATTTCTCCAGGGTGAGTTCCAGGCCATAATTTATGCCGCTGCCCTCGTTCACAAGACTGTCCATCCTATCAAGAAAAAACTCGGTTCCTTCATTCAATATGGAATACTGCGGCACACTTTGCTTCACAGGAATATCATACAGGTATTGATAATAGGTTTCTGCTTTAACCCGGAAAAATTCTGTCATTAAATAATCATATCCCAGCACAAATTGGAGGCTTTTTGAAAAGTCCATTTGCTCGTTTGTGAGTAGATTTTCGCCATCCGGCAGTGGTGTCTGTACAAAATACATCACCCGCGCTTGTGTCTGGCTATGCAGGCCGGCACCAAAACTTAGGGATTGCCGTGGATTGATCGTGTATTTAAGTCCCAAACGTGGTTCGGGCAACTGGCTTCCATTCAGTGTAAAATATTGGTAATGAACACCCATGTAGGTTGAGAAATCATTTGAAAAATCATATTTCCACTGGGCGAATGCACTGAACAATGAGAAATGGGTTTTGATGTGGGTCTGTTGTGCATAGGCCTGTTTTTTAAAAACGCTGTCGGCATAATTAACATCGTAAAGCTGCCAGTTCACACCCATATCGAATGTACTAGCCGCATTAAATTTCTTTGAATACCTGGTGGAAAAACCATAGATCATCTCTGACGATTTTTCACCATTTTTCAGAAAAGGATTTTGGTTGGCTACACTGAAAGTATCGATCTGCGTCTCCACGCGGCTACCTACCACTGAAACCCGGCTTTGCAGGCTTGTGCTCGAATTGAAAAAATAGTGATTTGCAAAGCCCAATGAAAACAAAGCACTTTCTGAATGCAGGTCTTCTCCATGGCTATCAAATGTCCATTCATTCGTATCTTTATCCGAATCAAGGTTTGTGATGCCGCTGGTGCCTCCCATGCCGAATAAGGAAAATACACCTGCTTTTTTGGTTGGGAAATTCAGGTTAAATGAAAGATCCTGGTAGCGGGCACTTTCATTAAGCTGAACGCCCATTTTTTCGAGAATATCGGTAATTGAATAGCGGTAAGCCGCGAGGTAAGTAGCAGATGCTTTTTTGGAAAAAGGACCTTCCAGACCAAACTCGAGTCCGTTCCAACCAAGTTGCCCCCAGAACTCATGACGATCCGCATTGCCATTTCGGAGCTTCAGATCAAACACACCCGACAAGGCATTGCCATAAGCTGCCGGAAAGGCTCCGGTAAAGAAGTCGGAATTGGCCAGCAGGTTGGTATTTAACATGGTTATGGGCCCACCCGTTGTTCCCTGCGCACCAAAATGGTTCGGGTTGGTAATTTCAACACCATTCAGGCGGTACTGTAATCCGATAGGGGAATTACCCCGGATAACAATATCATTCCGGTTGTCGCGGGAAGAGGCCACGCCGGCAAAGTTGGCTGCCATCCGTGCCGGATCACCATAGCTGCCTGCGTATTTATTGGTTTCCTCAACAGTAAATGAACGGGCGCTTACGATCGCCATCGGATTGATGGGTTTGTCCTTACGGTAATCGGCAACAATCTCCACCTCTCCCATCGTTTCAATGAGTTCCTTTAATTCAATTTTCAGCACCATCTCTTTCCCGGTACTCACGTACAAATCCGACAATACTACCGTTTGATAACCTGTATAGCTCACCTGCAGGCTTTGCCGTCCGACCGGGACATTCTTTAATAAAAATGATCCGTTTACATCTGCAGAAGCACCAATCGAAGGTTCGGAATCAAGTACGATGATATTTGCATTCGGTAGTCCATAACCTGAACTCATATCGATAACTTTTCCACGTATGTTTTGGGTGAAATCATCCTGTCCGCTCAAAATCAGCGTTTGAAGCATCAAAAGAATAAAAAGAAATCTGTATGTGCAGCGCAGGTTCAAGGGTTCTGTTGATTAAACATTTATTATGACAAAGTTAACCAAAGCGAATTAGGATAACATGTCATCCACTTCTTTCTTGCTGATCCGCTTCCAACGAGGATTGGTAAACAAGTCGCCATCCCTTTCGAATTCAACCTTGTCGAATGTTTCTTTGTAAAAATCTAACTTTGAATTACGGTCAGGATTGTGTTCGATAAAAACCAAAAGTGCAGGATCAATTTTCAGATCTTTACAGATAGATGTTGCCAGTTGTGCTGACCATCGTGAGATAGAAGTGCCTGGATTATGTTCGTATAAATTGGTGGCTATTACAATGGTTTTTTCCGGTTTTTGCACCACTTTTAAACCGCAAATACCCGGAACATCCCACTTCCCCTTGAAGTGATATTCACGATCCATGTATTTGCCGGTTGATTTCATCATATTTTTTTACCTGTCAACCACTTTACCAAAACTGGATTCCATCAGG
>JAZBOW010000194.1:0-2043 GCA_036351335.1 Bacteroidales bacterium
ACACCCTGGGGTTAGCACCCATGATTCGATTAATATCGTAGATTGACGGGGGCAACATCCAATCTATGCTCCGCTTCTTACGCCGAATCCTAGTAATCCCTTCTTGTTTTAAAATGACGGGGGGGCACCCGAAAAAACAATATCGACCTCGGGGGATAGCTTGGGGATATGATATCAGTGTGGCCGACGCACAACTTTAAAAAACCAGGTAGCTGATCTAATCCACAAACAGATATTCAAACCATTAGCTCGTTTTTTGTAATTTGATCGGGTAACCAACCAACCCATGCTCCGCTTCTTCCGCCAAATACGTCAACGACTCATGATAGACAACAAATTCAGCAAATACCTTCTATATGCGATTGGGGAGATTATGCTAGTGGTGATTGGAATATTGATTGCCTTGCAGATTGATAACTGGAATGAGGAAAAGAAAGAGAGGCAGCGATTGAATGACTTCCTTACTGAAATTCAAAATGACCTGAGCGATGATATACTAAAGGCGAATGATTTTATTGATGACTATATAGCCAAAGACTCAATTTTAAGAAATATTAGACTTGACAAAGTCTCATACAGTATTGAAAAGTACATTGAAAACCGTCAAAGTTTAATACTGATCTACGAATCCGAAAATTTTAGATTACAATCGAAAGGCTATGACGGATTGGTTCAAAACATTGATAATATTCCAAAAAAGTACGAGAATTTGATGGACATGCTAAATTTTATCTATGTGACCAATAGGTATGATTTGGAATCTATGAACAAAAGATTGGAGGCAAATACCCACGATAATATTGATAATTTAAAAAATAAGGTATGGTCCGTCGATTTCTGGGATTGGCGACTAAATGATGATATGATTACATATTTTGAAAGTGATTCATACAAAAATGAAGCTGTGCATTATTCAAACAATCTATGGGGATTCATCACACATATAGTTCAATTCAAAATAACAGCTATTGAAACGTACAAGGAAATTGCCGTATTAAAGTCCGATAATGCATCACTACCGAAACATGTAAGTTACACTTATCCAGAACCTGAAACGCTGTCTCATTTCGCAGGAATATTTCAAATATTCAGTATGGAATCTTCAGAACTAGGAATTGATAGCCAAGCAGAGTTTTTAATAGAGGATGACCAGCTTAAATGGCACTACAGTTATGAAGACATTAATTATCAGCAGGATTTTAATATCCCGCTATACTGGCACAAAAACAATATTTTTTTTACTTTCCAAGTACCAACTATCTGGGAGTTTAATGTTGAAAATGAATCAAAAGTAATTTTCACTGGTAGAACGCACGGGAATTGGGATCGGTACGAAAAAGTAATGCCAAAAGACTAGCATCCTAATCGCTTACCCCCCCCTCCAATCAAGGGCTAGAATAGGATTTTTATCTCCTAAAAGCCCATTTTTTATCCTCCAACTATATTAGCATAATAGCAATCCCTTCTTGTATTAATATGAGGGTGTACCACCAAAAAACACACGAGCGAAACCGGAAAGTTAAAATTAACATTGCCCGTACACGCGTGGGAATGCGGCTTTAAAACCAATCCCACCTTTAACTACGTTTTCAAAAAGGCTGCTGTAAAAACGCCGGGGCAATATGTAAAATACCTGGAAAAAAGCCCGAAAAGATGCACTCGGACGATTGGCATTCCAAATCCTGTTAGCTTTGCATAAAATTTTTGAAATGATCCATTCAAATATTCTTTTGAATACAACTACCCCTTTTAAACGGCTCTTTACTGTCATTTTTCTCTGTGCCATCAGCCATCTATGCGCCCAAAATAAATTTTCAAAGAATCAGGTATTGGAAGACATGGAATATCTCATGGCATCCCTGGAAGAGGCGCATTACAATCTCTATGCATACACCCCAAAAAGCGAGTTTGACAAAAATTACAACACGGTTAGAAACTCTATAACGAAAGACAGCCTGAGCCTGCTGGAAGCGACCAGTGTGCTTCAAAGGGTGATTTCTGCAGCCAATAATGGACATACAGAAATCAACTTCCCGGCTCAGT
>JAZBOW010000195.1:0-12709 GCA_036351335.1 Bacteroidales bacterium
AGACGCAAATCTTCAGTACACTGGATTGGAACCTGGTTCTTATGTTGTTAAAGCATTTGCCGATGGCAACCAGGATGCAGTTTGTATTGCTGAGACTCCTGCAATACTAATTGAAGAATCGCCATTACTTGAATGCGAAATAACATCCGTTCAAAATGCCAGTTGTGCAACTTGTGATGATGGTTCAGCTACGGTAATACCAATTGGTGGTACACCAGAATACGAATACTTATGGAGTGATGGTCAGACGACTGCAACAGCCATGAATTTATTGCAAGGTGATTATTCTGTTATTATAACAGATGCAAATGGATGCACTTCAACTTGTGAGCTTACAATTGACTATGAAGAAGAATCTGAAGAGAATTGTACACTTACTCAGGGCTATTATGGCAATGAAGGTGGTTTGTTCTGTGATGAACTAACAACAACGGAGTTATTGGATGATTACCTATTGCAGGAAGAATTGGTAATTGGATTGGCTGGTTCTGGTTCGTTAACAGTTGGAGTTGAAGAGTCAGACTTTGTACTTATGATGCTGCCTGGTGGAGGTAAGTCTAAAGTACTTACTGCTGAATACAATTCAACAAATTACAAGACTCAAGAGCCTTTTATTTACAAAAAGAAAAAATTCACTTTAACAAACACATTACTTGCTCAAACGCTTACATTGGGATTAAATCTAAGAATTGATGGCAGTACTTTGTCAGGCTTACCCATTAACTCAATGGAATTAGTGGTGTATAACATTGCAGAATGTGGCGGAGAAGCTATAGGTGATCCTATATACTACGCTCTGAATGAATCGGTCTATGATGAGCTGGTTGCGAAATATGGAAATCCAACAGTTGGAGACTTATTGGAGATGGCTAATTTATCATTAGCTGATGAGTATGTACCTGCCTTATATCAACCTTCATTGTCAGACATATCTGACGCTGTGACAACGATCAATGAAGCATTTGACGAATGTAGAATTGGTTCATTCTCACCTCCAGGCGACAGATCAGCTGATGAACTGGCTGGCATTATCAATAGGGAAGAAAATGTAAGTATCTCTGCTTATCCAAATCCATTCATGAATTCGATAACCATTGAATTTACAATGGCTGAAGATACGGATGCAGCTCTTGAAGTATATAATATGACAGGAGTAAAAGTAGCGTCATTATACAATGGTAATGTTCAGGCCAATCAAACTTATTCCTTTAATTTTAGTGGGATTGCTCATGTAAACCAAGGAACATTTATTTATGTTTTGCGCGCTGGAAAAACTGTTAAAATGGGAAGATTAGTGATGATGAAGTAGAAAAAAGATATAAATGAAACAAGCACCGTAAAGATGAGAGCCCCAATTGGGGCTCTTTTTTTTATTAAATAATTTAATTATTTTTGACTTAAATCAAAACATATAACTATGAAGATGAAAACTTATACCAACGCTTTTTTGATATTGATCATCGTACTTTTTTTAAGTTCCTGCGCACCAGGAAATGAGAAATTTACAACTGAAGTAGCCGGGTTCTGGATGGGTCTTTGGCATGGATTTATTTCATTTTTCACCTTTATCATCAGCCTTTTCAATGATGATGTTACGATTTATGAACTTAATAATTCGGGCAAACTATACAATCTCGGGTTCATTCTCGGAATTGCCATTTTCTATGGTGGTGGCTCGAAATCGAGTTGTGGAAAGAGAAAATAACATCCTAATCATCTCCTAACTGTCCGGATGCTTTCCGGTTTTCCAAGCTTCTTGTTCCGGTCGTTCCACCGGCCAAAATCCTTGTGTCGATGGGTTGATTGGTTTTCCATGCACCTCTTGTAAAATCAGGTATATCGATGGGTTTTGATTTATTGGCAATGCTCCATTCACTTAAAGGAGTGATGCAACTCCATGCGGCGGCATCATATACATCCATGTCCATAGGCAAGCCGTTTCTTAAGCAATCTATGATGCGCCAGTCCATGATAAAATCCATACCACCGTGGCCACCCACTTCTTTGGCAATAGCACCTACTTTTTTCACCAATTCGGGTGTATATTTTTCTTCAATTTCAGCCATTTGTTCCTCATCCACAATTTCATGACCAAATGCAATATGCTGTTTTGGCCATTTTTGCGCGAAACATTTTGTACCACTTAACAAATGAATCCTGGAATACGGCCGCGGTGAACTGATGTCATGCTGGATCATGATGGTTTTGCCCTTGTTGGTGCGGATTAGCTGGATGTCCATATTGCCACGCATATCCATATCCAGAAACTGCTCAAAAACCTGGTCTTCCTTTGCTTTTTCAGCAATCCGGTATTGCAAAGTAAAATCTTCCGAAATCATGGCCACCAGGTAGTCCAACTTATCACCCCGGTTGATGTTCATGGCCTGGCAAATAGGTCCCAAACCATGGGTTGGGTAGACATTGGCTTTTCGTTCATTCTCAAATATCCGCCACATTTTGGTGTAAGCACCATCTACCATCTTCTGATCGTCGGGTTTGTTAAACATCCAGTAATCAAGATCATGTATGTAAGCGCCTTCGCCGTGAACTAACTCGCCAAATACGCCATTTCTCACCATATTTAAAGTCAACAACTCAAAAAAGTCGTAACAGCAGTTTTCCAGTATAATGCAGTGCTTGCGGGTTCGTTCAGAAGTTTCAACAATTTGCCAGCACTCGTCGAGAGTCTTAGCGACAGAAACCTCAACCGCCGCATGTTTGTCATTCTCCATGGCAGCCAGTGCCACCGGCACATGAAATTCCCATGGGGTGGCTACATACACCAAATCCACCTTTTTGTAATCACACATTTTCCTGAATTCCTGCTCATCACCAACGAATTCTTTTGCTTTGGGAAGGCCTGCACCGGCAAGGATTTTTTGTGCTCCATCCACGGCTGCCTGCCGGATATCGCAAAAAGCGGTGATCTCTACCCCTTCAATAAACGACATGCGCTCCACCGCGCTGGCACCCCTGTCCCCTATTCCGACAAAACCAATCCGCACTTTTTCCAATTTTGGAGCAGCGTAGCCACACATATTAAATTCTTGATCGGCAGCGGGCCTGTAATCACCTGGCAAAGGAGCAATTTCTTTTGTGTTCGTGTTAAAAGCCGAAGCCAGAAAGCCTGTAGATAACACACCCGCACCCAGCAACGAAGCTTTCAAAAATTCTCGTCTATCGCTCATAATCATTAATTAATTGTTTTTCAATACGTTGAATGATTTGCTTCATCTCACTTTCATTTTCTTCCATGCTTAACAGCAACTGCTTTTGGGCATACCAGCGTTGCAAATTATGGTTTTCATGATCCACCTTAAAATACACATCTCCATTTAAATAATCTGTAAGAAAGCGCAAAGCGATGATAAAAGTGAGTAATTGAGGTGCAAAGTACAATTCACTAATTTCTACTCGGTTCAGAAAACCGATAGTTTGTCCCAAAAATCCCTTTGAATAAGCTTCAAAAAGTGAAAGATCAATACACATTTTATCGAACTCAATTTCATCCTCATCTGCAGTTGCAGCACCTGTTCTGATGGCATCCCCGAAATCATAATGGATATAGCCGGGCATTACTGTATCCAGATCAATTACGCAAATGGCCTTATTATCTTTACCAAACAATACATTGTTTATTTTGGTGTCGTTATGCGTAATACGAAGTGGAATTAGACCTGCTTGTCCTTTTTCCAATATTCGTTTCATCCGCAGAGCTCGTGACCATAGAAAGTCTATTTCATCTTTAATTTCGGCTGCCCGTTTCACTGGATTCTCTAATAAACTGCGGTCGAATAATGCAAGACGACTTTCAATATTATGAAAACCGGGAAGCGTTTCATGCAGTTGAGTAGGCGAAAAATCTTTAAACGAACGCTGAAATGCCCCGTATGCCTTACCGGCCTCATAAGCATGCTCCTCGGACAATACACGATCATAAGTTTGACTGCCAGGAATAAAATTAAACACCCTCCAATAATTGCCATTTCCATCCAAATAATACGATTTACCTGCAGAACTTTTTAAAATTTTAAGCGTGTGGATTGAATTACGTTTCTGCTTATTGATATGATCGATGACTTTTTCAATATTGCTTTGCAAGGCTGGAATATCCGGGAAAATCTCTTTGTTAATCTTTTGCAGGATAAAAGAGGCTTCCTCCCGGGATGTGAGTTTATATGTATCATGAATATGCCCGTTACCAAAAGGCTCAACAGATACCAATGTAGTATTTGACTGAAACTGCGAAAAAATTAGTTCGAAAGGAACAGGCATGTATTGCTTTTAGGACTGAAAAGTACAAAATATCAAATTGCTATTCATCATTTGACGAAGTGAATAACTCATTTAGAATTTATATTGATAATGTGTGTACATATGTAATTTTTTGAATTTGAAAGTTTTTTACCATACATTTGTACTGTTCCCAGTATCATTTTTTTATTCATTAATATAAGCAATATGAAAAAATTTACGCTTTTCATTGGATTGTTGTTAGCCACAACATTCAGTATTGCTCAAACCAACTTAACTGTAGCTGAAGATTTTACAGCGACTGATATAGAAGGTGTTGAGCACAATTTGTTTTCTATCCTGGATGGAGGTCAGTATGTTATTATTGACTTTTTCTACACAACATGAGGACCTTGCATAAGCACCAATCCATATATAATTGGAGCTTACGAATATTATGGCTGTAACACAGCTGACCTCTTTGTAATATCAGTTGCAACTCTTGCAAGTAATAACAATGCTGTTTGTGCTGCATATGACGAACAATATGGCATTGAATTTCCAACAATTAGTGGATTAGAAGGTGGTGGAGTGGCTATTAAAAATGCTTATGGCATATCTGCTACTCCAACTTTTATCTTAATCGCACCAAACCATGACATTGTTGAGCAGGATATGTGGCCCATATCAAGCACCCAGACCTTCATCAATTATATTGAACCTTATGGTTTGCTACCAGCAGAATGTGCTGACGTAACTGCCAACTTCTCTTCTGATGTCACTGAACTTTGCGGTTCAGGTACCGTCCAGTTTTCTGATATGTCAGTAGGTGATATCACCACCTGGGAATGGACATTTGAAGGTGGCGATCCGGAAACTTCCACAGAGCAAAACCCCACAGTTACCTACAATACGGTTGGTAGCTGGGATGTAACACTGACCGTGAATGGTGATGATGGTGCTACATTTATGGTTGAAGACTATATGAGCATCTACGAAGTGCCTGATGTAACGCTGCAACCCCTTGATGTTGCCTGTGTTTTTTGGGCACCATATGAACTTACCGGTGGTTTGCCTGAAGGTGGTGAATACAGTGGTCCTGGTGTAACGGATGGCATGTTTGATCCCGAAGCTGCCGGTATCGGTACGCATCTTATCACGTATGCTTACACATCTGAATATGGCTGCTATAATACGGCCGAAGAATCGCTCATGGTGGATGCCTGTACAGGTATTGATGAAGTGAAAGAATCAGAAATTCAGGTGTATCCGAATCCGGCCAGTGACATGGTTCACATTGCATCAAAATCCGTCATGGTTTCGGTAAGTATTTACAGTTATACCGGGCAATTGATTGAAAACGTGAACTTGAGCGGAAGAGATTATCAGTTTAATACAACTTCATACCCTGCGGGTGTGTATTCCATCAAAATTGAAACTGATGAAAGTGTTATTTCAAAACGACTGATCATTAAATAAAGTTGAATTAAAATTCAAAACCCTCAGCGAATGAATCGTTGAGGGTTTTTTTATGGATGGCGATTTCTATCAGAAGTTGTTCTAAACAATAATGACCGATTTCTTTTCTTGCTGCATAACTTCACCTACAATGGCCGTTGATGTATATCCGGCAGCTTTAAGTTCATCAAAGATTGATATAGCTTTTTCAGGAGCTACAGCCATTAATATGCCACCTGAAGTTTGCGCATCGGCAAGCAGCATTTTGGTATTATAAGGCACCTGGTTACTGAAATCGCACTGATCTTCCACAAATTCAAGATTCCGGAATCCGGCTCCGGGGATAAACCCTGTTTCTATCAATTCCATCACATTTTGAATCGCAGGAACATCTGGTGCATTTATTTTGATGGACACCTTGCTACCAAGTGCCATTTTCAAAGCATGCCCCAATAATCCGAAACCTGTGATATCGGTTGCAGATTTAATCCCGTATTTTGTCATGATGGCGGCAGCTTCTTTGTTGAGCTGTTTCATATAATGAATTGCTGCCGAATACGTATCATCATCTGCAGAATTATTCTTTTTCGCGGAGATGATCACACCGGTTCCCAGTGGTTTTGTGAGAATCAACACATCTCCGGGCCGGGCCTTATCATTAGTTATAATCTTATCAGGGTGCACCCAACCCGTCACAGCCAGGCCATATACCGGAATTTCATTTGTAATGGTATGCCCGCCTACAATCAGTCCTCCGGTTTCAAGCACTTTTTCCTGCCCACCTTTCAAAATCTCTTTGAGAATAGACATAGGCAAGTCAGCAGGGAACATAAGAATATTTAATGCGGTCAGCACCTGCCCACCCATGGCATACACATCGCTGAGGGCATTGGCGGCAGCGATTTGTCCGTAATCATAAGCCCCTGAACAGACAGGAGGAAAAAAATCTGTTGTCTGTACCAGCGCATAATCATTGCTTATTTTATACACACCGGCATCGTCGTGGGTATCAATATCAACCAACAGGTTTTTATGTGTAATTTTAGGCAGATCGGCCAGGGCTTTATTCAACTCCATAGCTGACAACTTTGCCGAGCATCCACCCTGATCAACAAGATTTAAAAGATCAATATCCATGCTATTCTATATATTTATCACTTTTGAATATGAAGTCATGGCATCGAGAATTTCGAGCATATTGGAAACACGACCCACTCCGAGTTTGTCCATTTTATCAAAATAATCGAGACATGTGCCGCACGATAGCAATTCACAGCCCCGATCTTCCAATTTTTTTAACAATGACAATACCGGAGAATCGTCCAACACCAGGTTAATTCCAGAGTTTATAAATATTATTTTATCAGGTGTGCGATCCGTTTCTGCCAAAGTGGTTAGCATCCCGCCTACCAGCATATTCCCCAACTCATCCGACCCTTCTCCCAGCCTGTCTTTTCCAAAAACGATGATAAAACTCTCAGGTGCCTGCTCAGAAGTTGTACAATAGTTTTCTGCTTCTTCAATTACAGGACCACTACCCTCTTTTCTGAATATTAACTCATAGGTACTGCCCGATTGTTGCTGGCTGACTTGTATGTTGTTATCCTCAAGGTAACGCATGACATTCTTTACTGAATTTTCACTATCAAGAATGACCTTTATAGCTTCATTCTTACAGGTCTCTTTCAATGCCTTTTTTGTTTCCACGAGCGGCATGGGGCATTTTTTACCCCTGACATCTATTACTTTCATTTATCTAAATAATTTTTTCCCTTTTCAGTGATATGAATATAGAATTCAGATTTTGTAATCAGGCCTTCATCTGCCAGCATCCGTATCATTGTTTTTACAAAACTCTTTGTACTGTCGAACAACAACCTGAATTCTTTTTCATTGATTCCTCTTTCTTTTTCAGCCAGCACCAGCATTAACTTTTTCTTTACTTCTTCAACGATGTTTGCATGGATATATTCTCCTTCCGAAGTGCAAATTTTTCCATCATATACCAAGTATTTCAGCAATAATTTTAAATGTTCCCTATTGATCTTTTGCTGATAAGCCCCGGCTTCAATTTCCTTATTCAGAGGTGTTTGCTTGTTGTAGTTCAACAAAGTATTTTCAAGCCAGTTGATTTGCTGCTGTGTTTTTTTGTCAATCATCACCTGATGATCCCTCAGTGACCAGGTATTCCGAACCTTTCTGACAACTCCTTTTTTTTCCATTGATTCCAATAAATCAGGGAGATAGATTTTAGCCGATTCAATTTCCTTAAGACCAAGCTTGCCTGTTAACTCGTTTGCATCCAGCCCCTCATCAATGAGAAAGTGGGCCTCGTGGTGGTGTTTCAACAAGGAAGCGATCGTTGTTTCATATTCATGTTGCACATCGCGGCTGATGAGGATGTCTTTTCCTGATATATTCCGGATGATCACTGTTCCGTCATTATTTTCTGTGCACTCATACAATAATTCAGATGGCTGCAACTTTAGTGATTCGGCCAATTCGTCTGCAAAAACAGGTCTTTTTTCTTTATTCAATTCAATTTTGATGATCTTGAATTGCTGGTCGCTATTTAAAGTAGCTTCTGCCAGATCCGTCAGCGCCTGTATCAATTTAGGCGTTCTTCGGCGATGGTGAAGCGGTTTTATGTCCATGATCACACCGCCGCCAAGCGTCAAATCATTCGATGAATTCCTGAGGATGAATTTATCTTTATTCAGGAGAACAACCGGTTTTTCAAGATGTATCTGGACAATTACGCTTTCTCCTTTTTGTAAACCATCTTTATTCAACACATGCATTTTTGCAGCAGATTCAAATGTGCCCGAATAAAAGATCACTTTCGACCAAACACCTAATTGTTCTTCAGCAAACAAACGGAAAGTAGCATCAATCATTGACGTTTCTTCCAAAATCCTATCTGTCAACATCATACCTCTTTGATAATCTTCCATCTTAAATCCAGACAGGTTGAGGGCTGCACGATCGCCGCTTTCGACACGATCAACCGCTAAACCATGCCGCTCCATGGCACGTACTTTAAGTTGCTTTCCTTTACCCGGCAGCAAGTATAAATTAGCCCCCGTTTCAAGATGGCCACCCAATATCGACCCGGTGACCACGTAACCGATACCTTTCACATTAAATACCCGGTCGATGTACATGCGGAAAATATCCCGGCTGCTTTTGTCCTTTATCTGAAACACAGTTTCAGAGATCACTTTTACCAGTTCATCGAGACCTTCACCAGTTATGGAAGACACCTTTATAACCGGAGCGGATTCAAAGGGACTTCCATCAATGAGCTCTTCAATTTCAAGTTCTACTAATTCCAGCATTTCCTCATCTACCAGATCTTTCTTCGTAATGACGATGATGCCGGTTGTAACGCCGAGCAATTCCAATATGCGGAAATGCTCCCTGGTTTGCGGCATAATTCCACTATCTCCCGCCACAACCAGCAAAACAATATCAATTCCAAATGCGCCTGCGACCATCGTTTTAATAAAATCCTTGTGGCCCGGCACATCAACAATCCCAACGGATTCGCCGGAAGGAAGATTCATATGAGCAAAGCCCAGGTTGATGGTGATCCCCCGCTCCTTTTCCTCTTTATGACTGTCGCAATCTATTTGAGTAAGTGCTTTGATCAGTGCTGTTTTGCCATGATCAATATGTCCTGCCGTGCCGAGTATTACATGACGCATTATCCGTCCAATTGTTTATAAACACGCGCGATGGTTTCAGATACCTGTTTTATTTCTTTGTCGGGTATACAAAGTACATCAAAATACAGATCGCCTTTCCTGAGGAATCCCAACACGGGTATTTCCTGCTGCAGGAGTTCTTTGTAGAGCCTCGCTGCCCATTCCGATCTCTGCCTGGCCGTATCTTTTTCCAAGCTCAATTTAACTGAAAAGCTGTTAATTTCTTTACCCGGGAGTGCACCTCCCCCATACTGCCCTTTGCTATTGATCACTTCAGCGCCCACTTTAAATTTCGCTAAAAGTGTTTTCATTTTTTTGGCTTTTTGCTCAAGTATCTGGGGTGATTGATTCAGAATTTTATAGAACTGATTCCTTTGATACAAAACAGATTCATCCAGAAAATACCGGTTGTTGGTTTCTAAAAACGCCAGTGTAAGTTTATCAACCCGCAGTGCCCTCAACAGTGGCTCCCTTTTTAATTTCTCTATCAGTTTCTTTTTCCCGGCGATGATACCTGCCTGCGGACCCCCCAGAAGTTTATCACCACTGAAACTAACCAGGTCGACACCCAATTTCAAGGTTTGCCTTACATTGGGTTCGTTTTTAAATTCCTCAACAGAATAATCATTTAAAAGTCCCGATCCCATGTCATAAACTACCGGAATTTTATGTTTCTTACCCAGCGTTACCAATTCATCCAGGCTCACCTCCTGGGTGAATCCTTCTATGGAATAATTGGATTTATGTGCTTTAAAGAGCACACCCGTATTTTCGGAAATGGCATTTTCGTAATCAGATAGTTTTGTTTTGTTGGTAGTGCCTACTTCACGCATTCGACAGTCGGATGATGCTATAATATCAGGCAACCTGAACGACCCGCCAATTTCGATCAATTCTCCCCTCGACACAATCACATCCCTTCCTTTTGCAAAAGCTCTGAGAATTAGTACAACCGCTGCTGCATTGTTGTTCACCACCAACACATCTTCAGCGCCACAGAGGTATTTCAGCAGATCAGACGCATGTGCGTTTCGTGATCCCCGGCTGGCAGCATCCAGGTCAAATTCAAGGTTATTGTAACCATTCAGCTCTTCAAGAGCTTCATTTAACAGCTCCCGGCTGTAAGGTGCACGTCCTAAATTGGTATGAATGACAATTCCCGTTGCGTTGATCACCTTTTTCAGGTGGCTGGATTTCAAAATCCTGGTGCCGGATATAACTTTTTGAAGAATCAGTTGTTGATCGGCTACCTGTTTACCTTTTCTGATATCCTGTTTCATTTCTGCCAATACATTCCTGATCACATACTTCACCATATCCAAGTTTGTCTCAGCAACCAGTTTCCTGATCTCCTGATTATGAAGAAGTGTATCGACACCCGGTATTTGTTTTAATTCATCCAAAATGGCAGCAGTTTTATGGAGTTGAATATGCAGAGGGGGCAGGAATCGAACCTGCCACAGCCGGTTTTATACGTCTGCTACTGGTTTTGAAGACCAGGTGAAACACCAGTTCCGTCCCCTCTGTATAAATTAATGACACCGCAAATATAAAATAAGTTGCGGGTTATTTATTGAGTACTACCATACCGGGGATCAATTTGGATAGATAGAATAAGTCGAGAATATAAATCCTTTAATGATTATTTTATTCCAATTTAAATAGTGTCCCAAAAAGAAATAAAGGAGCTTTTATCAATATAACTTCACCCACTTTCTGCTTACATTCACTATGTCAGATTGGATGCGAATGAGATACTGACCTGAAGGCAGATTTTCCAGATTCAATTCAAGAAATCGGGTATTTTCGATTTCCAATGTTTTGAATAGCACGCCGGAATTATTATAAATTTCCAAAGTTCCTTCGCTTAATTTTTGTTCGAATTCTACATTCAGTTTTCCCGAAGAAGGATTCGGACTGAGTCGCATTCTCATGCTCTCCTGCTCCTTTTCGATAATACCTGTATATAAAGGATTCGCCAGACCATCTCTCAGGTTGCTCCCTTTGTAACCGTTTGACAAAATATCGGTTTCGACATAAGGCACTTCGAGGTTGTAAGTACTGATAAATACAGAGTCGTTTCCAGTAAACTGGGTATATGAAAGGCATGTTAAATCCAATAATCCGTCGTTATTTACATCTCCCAGTAAGGCTGAGTTGATGAATGTGAATCCCCGGGGTCTCAAAGGAAAACCTTCAATTTCACCACTTCCGTCAATTGCATAGGCATGAATAAATCCATAGCCTTCCATATCCGTAATATTGCTGGTAAAAACCACATCCTGAACGCCATCATTGTTCACATCTGCCACAGAGATAACTCCCTCACAGCCGCCATGTTTGTTGATCGGGAAATTGGGAAGGTCTTCGCCCTGTGGATCAAATCCATATAGTACGTCCAGCGGGGTTCCGTTGCTATTGGTATTGGGATGTCCTACGTATATCTCATATACGTCGTCAAAATCAGCATCAAGCACTGTTGGCGGCGAATATCGCCAGCCCGGAGAAGTTACCGGCCAGCCTTCCATATAAGTACCATCCGATTTGACCACGTAATAATCAGGCATATCACCATGACGGCTTCCCACTATCTCTAGCGTTTGATCAGCATCCAAATCGACTAAAATAGGCGATTGATATGAAAAACTTTTACCTGCTTCTGTTAGTGGAAATCCGGGTAAAGGCAAACCATCCAAATCAAGTGCATACAATGATCCTGACGATATACTGATCACAATGTCTTTTGTTCCGTTGTAATCAATATCGCCGACAGAAGGTGTAAATGCCAGGTTACCTGGTAATTCCAGCGGCCAATTTGTGTTATAAGGTGTACCATCCAGTTTTATCACATGCAAAAAACCTGAAGTAGAATTCCCTCTTTCGCAAGTAATCACTTCCATCAGTCCGTCTTCATCCACATCTGAAATGGCGGGGGCATTGAACATCCAGTGCTGGTCAAAATTCATCGGCCATCCGGGCAAATCATTCCCGACCTCATCCAGCAGATACACCCGTCCGGCATTTGGCGAACCACCGGTGTTTACAATTATTTCTAAATCATCATCCATATCCATATCAGCTACGCTGGGAGGAAAAATAATGGTGCCGCTAAGCACTCGTGACCAAAGGATATCACCATTACCTTCCAGGGCAAATAGTGTTGAGTTGGCACCAAATAAAATTTCCTGAATCCCGTCATTATCAATATCTGCGAGGGTCGCTCCTCTGAAGTTCTTGAAAGATGCATTTGCCTGGCGGCCAAATGGAAACCCTTCCAGCATTTCAAAATCAGATCGTATGGCGGCCAGTTC
>JAZBOW010000196.1:0-3953 GCA_036351335.1 Bacteroidales bacterium
AATTGGGACCCACCGTGGGGAATAGAGTATAGAATTGATCAACTTAATGCTTTTTTACTCCTCATTATCACGGCTATCAGTACTGTGGTATTGCTTGCAGCACAAACCAGTATCGAAAAAGAAATTCCAAAAGATAACCAGTCAATATTTTTCATTCTATATTTATTATCCTTAACAGGAATGCTTGGTATCGTTTCAACTGCTGATGCATTTAATGTTTTTGTGTTTCTGGAAATATCTTCGCTTTCGGCCTATGCCTTGATCGCGCTCAGTCGAGATAGACGAGCACTTTGGGCATCCTATCAATACTTGATTATGGGAACTATTGGAGCGACTTTTATTTTGATCGGTATCGGTCTCATGTACCAAATGACCGGCACCTTGAATATGGAAGACCTCTCCCAACGCTTACAGGAAGTTGAACAAAAGCGAACGGTATTTACAGCTTTTTCCTTTATCATTGTGGGAGTGTGTTTGAAATTAGCGTTGTTTCCGCTGCATTTGTGGTTACCAAATGCATATGCTTATGCGCCTTCTATAGTTACAGCATTTTTTGCGGCAACCGCTACAAAAGTAGCAGTTTATTTACTAATTCGTTTCACCTTTTCTGTATTTGGTCAGTCTTTTTCGTTTACCCATTTACCACTACAGATACTCTTTATGTCTCTTGGCTTAATTGGAATTTTTGTAGCATCGACTCGTGCAATTTATCAAACTAATATTAAACATTTATTTGCTTACTCCAGTATCGCTCAGATTGGTTATATGATTGTGGGTTTCAGTATCAGCACCACAATAGGTTTAACTGCAACTTTATTACACTTATTTAACCATGCCTTAATGAAAGGAGCATTGTTCTTGGCGCTGGGGGCAGTAATGTATCGTGTAGGTGGAGTGCAGATCAGTCAGTTTCAAGGGTTAGGCAAGCAAATGCCACTGACAATGGCTGCGATAGTCGTCGGTGGTTTAAGTTTGGTTGGAGTGCCCTTAACAGTTGGTTTTGTAAGCAAGTGGTATTTAGTGATGGCTCTCATTGAAAGCAGTTTATGGCCCATCGCGGTGCTTGTGTTGTCAGGTTCATTATTGGCAGTGATTTATGTTTGGCGAGTCGTTGAATCGGTCTATTTCAGGTCTGCGTTGCCTGGTACTGAAACAGTTAAAGAGGCCCCCTTATCATTCTTACTCCCTATATGGATCCTGGTATTTGCCAATATTTATTTCGGGATCGATACACGTCTTAGTGTTCAGGTCGCAGAAGCGGCAGCACAAAGCTTATTCAGAATTTCTGGGGCAGGAGTAGGGCTATGAATGTAACGATGACTCTAATGTTACAGTTGTGTGTTATCTTGCCGGCACTCGCTTCATTAGCGATTGCGGTAACAGGTAGCAAGCCCAATTTGCGTGAAACTGTGACTATCTGCTTTGGTTTACTCCTTTTTTACTGCGTGATTAATCTATACCAGGCCGTCATTGCCGGAGAATCGATCAGGGCTTTTTGGTGGGAGATTATGCCCGGTCTACAACTTAGCTTCGACGTTGAACCCTTGGGCATTCTTTTTGCTCTAATCGCCAGTTTCCTCTGGTTAGTGACAACAATCTACGCCATCGGATATATGCGCAGCCACCATGAAAAAAATCAAACCCGCTTCTATGCTTGTTTTGCTATAGCAATTGCAGCTGTTATGGGTATTGCTTTTGCTGGAAACCTTTTCACCCTGTTTATTTTTTACGAAGTACTCACCTTGTCAACGTATCCATTAGTTACTCACGCCGGAACAGAACAGGCCAAAAGGGGAGGGCGAATTTATCTTGGTATATTATTAGGAACTTCAATTCTATTTTTCTTGCTTGCAATTATCATCACCTGGTTTGTTGCCGGAACCTTAGACTTTAAACAAGGTGGAATATTTGACAGCAATATTGATACAACATTAGCCGGGGTGCTCCTGCTGCTATTCGTTTTTGGTGTTGGCAAAGCTGCAATCATGCCTTTCCATCGTTGGTTACCGGCAGCCATGGTTGCACCGACTCCAGTGAGTGCATTGCTGCACGCTGTGGCTGTTGTAAAGGCAGGCGTATTTACAATTCTTAAAATTAGCGTGTTTATATTTGGTATCGATTTATTGGCAATTCTGCCGACTACACAATTTTTACTTTATCTTGCAGGAGCATCTGTACTACTTGCATCAATTGTCGCCATGCGGCAAGACAATTTAAAAGCCAGACTGGCCTACTCAACGGTAAGCCAGTTAGGCTATGTGACAATCGGTGCATTACTTGCGACATCTGCAGGGGTAGTTGGGAGTACTATGCATATTGCAATGCACGCTTTTGGCAAGATTACCTTATTTTTCTGCGCTGGTGCTATTTTAGTCGCTGCCCACAAATCAAAGATAAGTGAAATGAGAGGCCTGGGTAAGCAAATGCCTCTTACCATGGCCGCATTTTTTATTGCCAGTATGAGTATTATTGGTGTTCCCCCAACAGGAGGAACCTGGAGCAAATGGTACTTAGTTATGGGTACAATTGAAACCAGCCAATTTGTCCTTATGTCCATTTTAATGGTTAGTTCATTACTCAATATAGCCTATTTATTACCAATACCTGTGCATGCTTTTTTCCCCAATCAGTTTTCTAAAGAAAAGGCCACTGAGGTAAAATCTTTTAGTGAAACATCTCTTATAAACAACCAAATAAAGGAAGCTCCACTCCCTTCTTTGATTGCTATCGGTATTACGACTGTCGGATGTCTCATACTGTTTATTTATCCTCAAACGCTATATGAGTTAGCGTCAGCCGTTCTGAGCACTTCAGGAGGTGTGGTCCATGAATAATGAAAAAAAATACATTTTTGATGACCCTAAAAACGTTAAGCGGCTATTAAATATTTTTTATGCCTGTTGCGTGCTACTATTTATTTTGGATTTTATTATTCATCGCCATGTTTACCATTCATGGGAATTTATTTGGGGGTTCTACCCTATCTACGGTTTTGTTGGTTGTGTTGTTCTGGTACTCATTGCAACTTGGATGCGAACTTTTTTAATGAGAGACGAAGATTACTATGATCGCATAGAAAATCCAGATCTAAAAGAACAGGGCACTCGTCATAATGAACTCAAAAACACTCATACTATAGGAGAGCACCATGTGGATGCATGAGGTCCCTCCATTTGTTCCCTTTTTTATTGGGGCCCTAATAGCACTTTTTACCCGCGGAACCCTTCGCGGAGTGATCATGGTTTGTATTCCAATTCTGAGTGGATTACATCTTTGGATGCTTCCTGAAGGGAACCACTTGGGATTCGCATTTCTTGATTATCAATTAACGCCTTTCAGGGCCGACAAGCTGAGCTTAATGTTCGGTTACGTTTTTCATATAGCAGCGTTAATAGCCATCATTTATTCTTTGCATGTTCGCGATACGTTACAGCAAGTCTCCGCTATGCTTTATGCGGGTAGTGGTTTGGGCGCCGTTTTTGCCGGCGATTTGTTGACCTTGTTTGTTTTTTGGGAGTTACTAGCCTTTACTTCTGTTTTTTTGATTTGGGCAAAAAGGACTCAACGCTCCTATATTGCAGGACTACGTTATCTAATAATTCAAGTATTGTCGGGTGTAATCCTTCTAGCGGGTACATTAGTTTACGCGTCAAAAAACGGTACCTTAGAATTCCAACTCATTGGACTGGATGGACTTGCAGGTTGGTTGATATTTATCGCTTTTGGAATCAAGTGTGCATTTCCATTTGCCCACAACTGGCTCACTGACGCCTATCCTGAAGCGACTGTTACCGGCACCGTTTTTCTAAGTGCTATTACTACGAAAGTCGCTGTATATGCTTTAGCACGCGGATATCCAGGAACAGAAATACTCATATATATCGGCGCCGCGATGACATGTTTCCCTATCTTTTTTGCAGTAATTGAAAATGATCTTCGTCGCGTACTTGCCT
>JAZBOW010000197.1:0-5537 GCA_036351335.1 Bacteroidales bacterium
CGAAAAAGAATAATATTTCACTCCAAGATATCTTTGCGGACGGGCTTAGTTGTCCTGAAAAGTCCTCATTTTTTCTTAATAACGAAGAAGCTGCTTTCCTACTTGAAATCATCGTTTTTTTTATCTTGTTTTGTCAATCGATGCCAACGCGACCTATAATTCTGGTCCGCGGTGAAGGAGAGACTGGCAAATCATCATTGCTTGAATTGATTGGGTATCTCATATACGGCAAAAATTTCAAACTGACTCTTATTCCCAGAGGTAGACGAGAGCTGGAAGTCGAATTTGAGAACAATACTTTTTGCTGTTTCGACAACGTTGATAGATCTTTAAAACAATCCTTGAAAGACACCATAGCTGCAGTTGCTACGGGTTGTGGTATTCGAATGCGTCAACTGTATACAACGGATGCGCAAAATAGATATTCACCAGCGCCAGTAATTGGAATAACTACAAGGACAACGCCGTTTTCCGCTGACGATGATGACCTTATTGCGCGACTGGTTATTTTTCAATTGACCAAACGAAAGTCGGTTACTTCAGCAACCCAACTTAAACAAAAAATATTGCGGGC
This sequence comes from Bacteroidales bacterium, assembly GCA_036351335.1. Lineage (GTDB taxonomy): Bacteria > Bacteroidota > Bacteroidia > Bacteroidales > F082 > UBA4459. Next base: position 575 of record JAZBOW010000197.1, read on the forward strand.
CCGGGATGCAATTATGAGCGCTGTAGTAAACAAAATCCAATCCGTGCTTAAAGGATTGAAAACCGATTCTCCTATTGATGTCGGTTCATTCAGGATGGCAGATTTTGCTGATTTTGCAGCAAAGACAGCTATCCCAATCTTCAACGACCGATATTCCAATGAAGAAATTGAAAAACGACTGGTACAAATATTCAAGAAACTGCGAGCGTCTCAGCAGGCCGTTTTATGCGAGAACCCATTACATTATGCGCTGGATGACTTGATAAACGATTGGTTTCACAACAATTTAACTTCACTGAAAAAATCAACTTCAAAATTATTTAAAGAGTTGATTAAAATTGACCAAACAACAACATATGGCTTCTCAAAATCTTGCAAAAATTTAATTTCCTTCGGCAAGTTGATGAAAAATAACGCCAGTCTTTTCAGCAAGCGTTATGGGTATTCCAGCAAGCGCGGCACAGGCAATAAACTTGTGCACACATTTAATAAAAAATGCAAGGACCCTTTAGAAATTTAAACAAAGGAGACAAGAATGAACGCAACAGAATTATTAAAACCGCCACCAGCAGAAAGTACAATAGAGATAGCTGAGCTCGAAAGCCTACCAATACGGGAACTGACAAGAGCTATAAAAACTCTACTTGAAACAGCACCAAAACAAATTTGTTTTGAGAAACCTGTATTTATTCAGGATTCAAAAATTGTTATGGCTACCAACTATGGCAATACAATTGTCGAGATAGACTTAAGTAATTTATTGGGTGATCCCAAAACAAAACAACCGTTTTGCCTGAACATGCAGTTTTATTGTAACCAGAAGGATATTGCCACCCTCAAAAGCCTTGCCACCAGCAATCTGACGATTACCAAGGACACCAGCACCGGAGAATATACATTTGGTAATGGCTACAGAACCTTAGTGCTGAGAAAGAATACCCGTCAATATCAACCTGTACAATTACCAACGGTCTCAACTGCACCGCCCTTTTGTCCGCCTGTAAGTAACTTTAACCCAAAGGAATTGCAGAGAGAGACAAAAAAACAGCAGGCTGTGTACCTCTTTGTCTACTGTGATACTACTGACACTTCGCAATATTTTTTGGACAAGGTGGAGGCCCCCAATAGCTTTTCCCACAAGTTTGTTTCTGGCAGCCAATCAGATGCACAAGATCCAGCATTTATATTTTGCACTAATTTTTTTCTTAAGGTTATCGGCAAGGTCGCCAGTTTAACTATTGTCAAAGATGAAAACCATTACTGGCTGATCACCAGATCAACCTTTGGAAAATCAGCACCATTAACCATACACGAACGATTAACAATCAAAAGAAAAGGAGGAAAAAACAATGGAAAATAGTTTGCTTTCATCATCATTATCCGCCAGTGAAATCGCTCAAACTGGCAACTACAAGTTCAGACCCTGGCATATTGATCAATACCTTCGGAAAGGAGATGTTTGTGTCATAAGCATTCCTGTCGCCGTTGATTTGAACTGGGTAATAATCGATACTGGTTTAGGCTTTACACGTCCTGGTCAAATATTAGGTGACATGCATTGTTCAGACCCAATTGACATCATACTGGTCGACGGAAAAACTAAACCAAAGGAGTTAAATGCCCAGGTTACTGCTTTATACCAGGAATCTTATGAGGCAGAGTGTAAAATCATTTCTTTGCCTGAAATACAAAACAGCCAAAAAAACCAGCCCTCAATCGACACATATTCATTTGACAATAGTGTAGTACAAAATGAAATCATGGGATTATTTCCATCCGAAAAACAAGATGGTGAGACAGGTGATGAACCACATCTCAAGGGCAAATATCAGGCCATTATTCACAATAATATTGCCACTCTTTTTCATTTGGGGATTAATAGTATTTCAGACATACAAGAGCAGGTTCTTCCATGGATAAATAAACTTCATGATAGTGAAGTAACACAGTTCTGGATTATTCCTGAGGGGAAGTCAGATCAAATAATCCCACCGCATTTGGTTGATCTGAGAATTCGACTGAAACCTATGCACGATTGTGAAACTCAAACAGCTCTGGTTCAGTTGGATTCCTGCAGGTATGGCACCAGTAAGTATACACCATATTACCTTGAACTCATTACAGGTGATGATGGCAAGAGCCAAGTTAGAAGGGTTATTGCACCAAATCATACTTTAAACGAGGCGATTTATTTTTCTTCACAGGGCAAAACACAGGAGAATATTAAAGATATTCTTAATGTAAGTCAAAGCACTGTTTGCAGGTTACTCCGGAAAGCTAAGAATAAGGGCCTTATTGTACGAGACTATAAATCATCAATCGATAATACAGGCCTTGATAGCAAGACTACACAAGCCAACGGTAATGGCACCGGCAATGCCGGACATGTATACAAATTAACTGACTTTGGAAAAGATGTTCTTATTAAGGCAGGATATTCACTATTATTATCCAGATAAAATCGAACTGGTTTTAACGGTAGAAATTTTATTCGAAATTATTCAGGATTTATTCATTATTTAACGCACGATATATTATAATTAGCTGAAATAATTATGTTTATTAAATTTTATTCATTTATTCAAATTGTACACAACACTGGTTGGTTAGTTCTGTTTTTGGTGAATTTTATTCAAATTTATTCATAAAATATTCACCAATAGGGTTAGCCATCCAGTTCTATTATATTGATATTAAAAGAGAATTAATATTTAGCGATGGATAATATTCAATTATTCAGTCGTTCATTAGAAAAAAATTATGTTTTTTTCTAACCAACACTACTCTTATACAGGAGAGAATAATATGAATTACACCTTTGTAGCAAGCAATCCACCAAATGAAAACAGTAGCAAAGTGGATTATCTGCCCGCCATCCACAAGCAAACTGATTGTGTTCTTTACGCAATAAGTGATGCTTTAACACAGAAGGAAAATGACCTGGAAGCAATCGAAAAAGTATCAATGCATTCCAGTGAATATAATAATAGATACATTCGACCAATTGAAGGAGATTGGAAGATTGATTCAGGAGGATATGAAATTATTACCGGTGCAGTTCCACCAGATCTTATACCCTTGGCGAATCAAAGATACCATTTCTTCCAACAAGAGAATGTAAATGAATATGATGAAATTTTTTCATTAGATACCCCTTTCATCGGTAATTCTGAATATGCCTATTTCAATACAGTAGAAAATATTTACAATGCCAATAAAGAATCACTGTCTAAAACAATTCAGGCTTTACAAGATATCCCTGAACTGATCGATAAACTTTACCTGGTAGATCACTTCAAAGAAATTAATCAGTATGAAATATTTTGTAAGCTCAACGATGAATTGGAATTGAAAAGGTATGTCAGGCACCGAGCGCTTGGGGGTATGGTTGGTATTAAGGACTTAACAAGTATTTCGTTCAGTCCATTTATTTTTGCTTCCTATCGTTCATTACATGGTTATATGGAATGTGATAATCCTGGTGATAATTTCAAGTTCCATTACCTTGGTATCAACGGTGATTATGACAGATTCACAATTGCCTATTTTGATAAACTGTTCCAACGATATTTAGGTGGGAATGTAAAATTGTCTATAACGTACGACACCATTAACTATCTTCGATCGGCAATGTTTATGAACAATAATATACAGGCGTATAGTTTCATTAATAACCAACTTGTACAATACGATTCGGTTGCCGAAGTGCCAGATGATATTCTTAGATGAGTTTATCCTGGGAGTCTTTACGACAGTTTTATTGATAATATTGAAACCAAGAAAGCTACTAATTCTTTCGATGATACAGTGGCCTTTGTACCTTTAAATATATATAGCGAAATTTCCCTGGACAGGTTTTTTGAGTTTGTGATTGATGAATACGAGCTGGTTGATCTGTTATTTAGATTTGGAAGTATCAATCTATTTGAATACCATCTTGATCTTGCACTGGCAGAAATGTTGAGAAAGTATCCCAGAGCATTCACCAAGCATAACATTAAGTCCATCAAGGAAAATTTAGAATATATTTTTGTGGGTCATAAATGGTATCGGGATAAACGGGATGAGAAGGAACTGGACAGGCTATCAAGGTTGTTTATTAAAGGAATTAACTGTCCACCATTACTGCACTGATTGCAATTTATTTGATCGAAACAATCATAGGTAATTTTTGGTAATAATATCGACAATTTCCTTCAGATATGCAGTATCAATCAAAAGAGTAAATTTGAACTATTTAAAACTCACTAAAGGAGAATTTATTATGAATCATATGTATCCGAAAACAAAGACCTGGAATCCGTTCAAAGGTTGTAGGTTTCACTGCAGTTGTTGCAGACCAACTTTTCAAGCACAGGCGAAACGTCAGAAACACAGGTGTATCGACTGCTACAATTATACACCACACTATCACCCTGAGAGACTTGGGAAAATTCCCAGTGCGGAAATTGTCTTTGTCTGTGGCAATGGTGACATTTCATTTTGTGACCCCGGCTTTACTCATCAAATAATCAATGCCATAGTCGATCACAACCAGAGGTGCCCAGACAAACAGTATTATTTTCAGTCCAGGCAGCCAGAGTATTTCGAACAATTTATACCATATTTCCCGTCAAATGTGATCTTGGTAACAACGCTGGAGACTAATAGGGACAAGGGATATGCAGCCGTATCGAAGGCACCAGTACCGTCCGAGAGGTATCAGCAGTTTCTAAATTTGAATTATCCGCGGAAGGTGGTGACCATTGAGCCAGTGATGGACTTTGATCTGGATGTCTTTACCAACTGGATTACCAATATTGCCCCAGAATATGTCTGGCTGGGTTTTAACAGCAAGCCTGACCAAGTTCAACTTCCGGAGCCCTCTGATTGGAAGCTCATTGCCTTAACTCAAGCGCTTAAAGAGGCTGGAATCCAGGTTAACGGGAAGGATCTGAGAGGACTGGATATAGACGTATAACAA
>JAZBOW010000198.1:0-2800 GCA_036351335.1 Bacteroidales bacterium
AGATCATTCCTTATTGGACCGGAAAATCGAACCGCGAAAAAATATTCAATAACCTGGATCAAAACTGGATAGATGCCTACGAAGCAGGCGTATTTACTGAATTCCAGGAGCAAAGGGCACCGGGACATACGGTGCTGGGCAAGAAGATGTTCCAGAAAGGTTTCATCGATCTGAAAAAAGAAGTTGCAGATGAGATTTCAAATCTCGATTTCTTTAATGATCCGGATGCATTGAATAAAAGAGAAGAGTTAAAAGCGATGGATATTGCGGCTGATGCCATCATATTATTTGCGAAAAGATATGCAGACGCATTGGAAGAACTGGCAAAAGATGAAAAAAATGAAGACCAGAAAATTGAATTGATGCAGATGTCGGCCATTTGTAAAAGGGTGCCTGCACATGCACCGCAGACATTTCATGAGGCATTGCAACATTACTGGTTTATTCACCTCGGAGTGATTACAGAAGTAAATCCGTGGGACAGCTTTAATCCCGGCAGACTCGACCAGCACTTGTTTCCATTTTACGAAAAGGAATTGCAGGAAGGCAAATTGACTGAAGAAAGCGCTAAGGAATTGCTCTCCTCATTCTGGATCAAGTTCAACAACCACCCGGCACCTACAAAGATCGGTGTAACTGCGAAAGAAAGCAGTACCTATACGGATTTTGCGCTGATTAATCTGGGAGGAGTGAAAGAAGATGGCTCGGATGCTGTCAACGACCTCACTTTTGTGATCCTTGATGTGATTGAAGAAATGCGTTTGTTACAACCATCTTCAATGATCCAGGTGAGTAAAAAAAACCCGGACCGTTTTATCAAACGGACTGCCAGGATTTTAAAAACCGGATTCGGGCAGCCTTCCGTCTTTAATACCGATGCCATTATCCAGGAATTATTAAACCAGGGAAAAAGCCTGGTAGATGCCCGGAATGGCGGTGCCAGCGGTTGTGTCGAAACCGGGGCTTTTGGCACAGAAAGCTATATTTTAACCGGATATTTCAACCTGACCAAGATTTTTGAAATCACACTTCATAATGGAGTAGATCCAATGACTGGAAAACGTATTGGTCTGCAGACAGGTGACCCATCAGCGTTCAAATCATTTGATGAATTATTAAATGCTTATGAAAAGCAGGTGAAATATTTTGCCGACATAAAAGTAAAAGGAAGTAATATCATCGATCAGGTATTTGCCGAAAATGTGCCCGTTCCATTTTTATCCTTGCTTATTGATGATTGCATTGCCAATGGCAAAGATTACAATGCAGGTGGTGCCAGGTACAATACAAGTTATATCCAGGGGGTTGGATTGGGCAGCCTGACCGACATACTGACTGCAATTAAATACCATGTTTTTGATCAGAAAAAATATACGATTGATAACTTACTGAAGGCAGCGACTGCAAATTTTAAAGGTGCAGACGAATTACGCAATGAGCTGATCAATAACACACCCAAATATGGTAATGACGATGATTATGCTGATGTACAGGCTGTTTCTGTATTTGAAATTTTCTACAATGCGGTCAATGGCAGGCCCAATACCAAGGGCGGGCATTTCAGGATCAATATGTTGCCGACTACTTCACATGTGTATTTTGGTAGTGTTACAGGTGCAACACTGGATGGCCGCCTGGCAAAAAAACCACTTTCGGAGGGTATTTCACCTTTCCAGGGGGCTGACCGCAAAGGACCTTCTGCGGTGATAAAATCAGCCTCGAAAATTGACCATCTCAGAACCGGTGGCACTTTACTGAACCAGAAGTTAACACCTTCATTACTTGAAACCGAAAAAGGATTGGATTCAATGGTGCAACTCATCCGGGCCTATTTTAGGCTGGATGGACATCATATTCAGTTTAATGTAGTTACGGCAAAAACGCTACGGAAAGCGCAAAAGCATCCTGAAAATTACAAAGACCTGATCGTACGTGTGGCAGGCTACAGCGATTATTTCAACGACCTGGGTGAAGAATTACAGGATGAGATCATTCGCCGGACTGAGAACGAGGTGTTTTAAATCCCCTGTTTATTATTCGTATACTTTGTAATTAAAGTAATCCTCAAATCCTGGAACATTTTTAAAGCCTCATTCTGTCTTTGAATGGTCAGGTCAGTTATATATTGCTTGGCTTTTTCCTGTTTTTTTTCATATAATTCCATAAAGGTTTTGTCTACTTCCGCCTGTTCATCAAAAAAGCGTTGTTCCATTGGATCGCGAACAGCATGAAGGTCTTTTACTGCATCCTGCCATTTCAGATACAGCAGGTTGTCCACAAAGTCGATGGCCCATCGCATAGAGTTGTCATCAAATGTATCTTTATCATAGGTCTTATAACATTCAGCCACATCGGTTACCCCTGCATACATAGGTACATAAGCACTTGTAAATGCATTATCCACATAAAACCAGTAAATACCTCCAATATCATTCGGGAGCCAGCCACGTAATTGCGCGATCATGCCATATTCACCCCGTGCCCGTGCTACATTCCTACGGCGGTTGATCTTTAACAGTTTCCGCATTTCTTCAGTGGGGAATGGGGTGGCATGTGAGCTATGAACCATTTGCCCGTCTGGTCCTGGATAATACCAGCCCGGTGCATTTTCTTTATCGTAGATAGTACCGGTAAAAGTGGATCGCTGATAAGCCATAACATCCTGTACCGTCAGTTTTTTATTGGGTTTGATGCTGAATGGATAAATAGAAAGTGGCTCAACGTATTGGGTGTATTGGTCTTCGCCTGCATAGGGATCGGTCGTCCATCGGTTGGGTAAATCTGGAAGTTCGGGGGCGTA
>JAZBOW010000199.1:0-5577 GCA_036351335.1 Bacteroidales bacterium
AAAATTGTCTGTAAAAATTATCTCATCTATAGCTTTTCGACTGCGTTTTGCGATTTCTGATTTATACATATCTTCCGGTAACAAGTTCGGATCACCGTAATAACCAAAAGCCGTTGCGGAAACCGGTTCGAAATCATCAGGTATTTGAAATAATTTGATGGCCTTTTCCTGGCTGAAACCACTCATTTGATGTGAATAAATGCCTTGATTCATTGCTTCGAGACACATTTGAGTCACGGCCTGCCCGAGATCATATTTGCAGGTGCCATTATTCTTTTTGTTATGTGTGAATGTTTTTTTTGCGATGTTAATCATTAGCAAAGGTGCTTTTCCAGCCCACTTCCGGTTCCATTCAACCAGTGTTTCAAGCATTTTTTCGTAGGTCTCCGTACCTTTTATGCCTACAATAAAGCGCCAGGGTTGTTCATTAAATGCAGAAGGTGACCACCGGGCAGCCTCCAACATACGCCTGATCTTTTCATTCTCAATGGGTCGTTCGCTTAGGGCACGAGGACTCCAGCGATAAGTGGCCATCGAGTTAATTTTATATTTACTAATTATTGGCTTTTTCATTTTTTAGTTCTTTCAGCAAAATTAGGCATTTCCAACGCAATATCTGGTTTAAAATACCAAAGTAAACAGGGCACCTTCGTCAGGCTTTGACCTGACACTGATGCTGCCTTTGTGCATTTGCATAATCTGTCGTGAAAGACTCAATCCAATACCCGAACCAGTTTTTTTTGAGGTAAAAAAAGGCATAAAAATCTTGTCCAGAATATCTTGTTTGATGCCTTTTCCGTTATCAGCAAACTCAATGGTGGTACGGTTATTAAGATTGGTGGAAGCGACAATAGTAATTTGAGGTTCAGGCACTTCTTTAATCGCATCAACAGCATTTAACAACAGGTTGATTACCACCTGGTCAATCAGGTCAGGATCGGCCAGAATTTTTAAATCCTGAGGAAATATTTTGATTCGAATCAGGATGTTGTACTGGCTGATTTTGGGCTGTAACAATTCCAAACTTCGATCGAACAATTCGCTCACGCTGAAATACCGGAAATTGGGTTTTGGAATTCGGGTTAAATTACGGTAGATTTCTACAAAGTTTAACAGTCCTTTGCTACGGCTTTCAATGGTTGAGATGGCATGCAGGATATCTTCAAGACCTTCCTGTTCATCGGCAGTAATCTGCGGATTTGAGCTTTTATATTCATTCAGCATGCTGCTTACCGTTGAAGCTAACGATGAAATGGGGGTAATGGAATTCATGATCTCGTGGGTTAAAACACGAATCAGTTTTTGCCACGACTCTATTTCTTTTTGCTCTAATTCAGGATGAATATCCTGAAATGAAACCAGTAAATATTCTTCGCCACGCATCCTGAATTCGGTGGCATGTATGGAAAGCTGCACCAATTCATCCTTTATAAAGAGCTTCAGCAAGATTTTCTCACCTGCTTTCATCTGCATAAGTTTGTCGGGCAAATCTTCTGAAATATCTTTTAAATGTTCAATTTTACGTAATGTCGCAATTTGTAAAAGACGCTTCACGGCATTGTTAAAAACATCAACATGGCCATCGCGTTTAAATACGATAATACCGATGCTTACATGCTGAATTACAGTTAGCAGATAATTGAAATGTTCTTCTTTCTCAGTTTTGTTCTTATTGAAAGCGGCAATAACTTTATTAAACTCCCAATTTAAACCTTCAAAACTTCTTCCAAGCTCGTTATCGGTAAAACTGCTTGTAAAATCGGCATGACGAATAGATTCGAAAAAACGAATCAGTTTACGGTTTGTTTGCTCGGTATACCTGATCAATGCCACCACTTGAACAACTAGTAGCAGTGATAATATGATGGTACTAACCATATAAGCGGTTTGCTGATAGGTAAACACGATCAGTAACATGGTTATCACCAACAGTGCCACACGCACAACCACCTGTAACCTGAACCTCTTATAAACCATATTTTTCAATTCTACGGTATAGTGAAGCCCTTGTCAAGCCAAGTTCTTTAGCTGCTCTGCTGATATTTCCTCCATGTTTATCAACTACTTTTCTAATCAGCAATTTTTCAACCTCATTGAGGTTCATATTATCAGGAGCAAACGACTCATCCCGGTTATTGTTGGTATCGTCCATGAAGAAATCATGAGGTTCAAGAATATTTGATTCACTCAGAATCACAGCCCTTTCAACGGCATGTTGTAATTCCCTGATATTACCAGGCCAATCGTGCATTTGCAAACGTTTTATGGTTCCGGAATTCACTCTTTTTCGCTGGATATTATATTTTTTACAATACATATCCAGAAAGTATTCCAGCAATGGTTCAATATCCTCAAGACGTTCTTTGAGTGAAGGAAGCATGATTTCTACTGTATTGATCCGGTAAAGCAAATCCTGCCTGAATTTACCTTCATTCACCATCTGATAAAGGGGCATGTTGGTAGCGCAAATAAGCCTGACATCAATAGGAATTTCTTTGTTGGAACCCAATCGAACAATCTTGCGGCTTTGCAATACACTCAGCAATTTCGATTGCAGGTTTTGCGAAAGGTTGCCTATCTCATCCAGAAAGATGGTTCCTTTGGCTGCTGCCTCAAACCTGCCAGAGCGATCTTCTTTTGCGTCAGTAAATGCGCCTTTTTTATAACCGAATAATTCGCTCTCGAACAGGCTTTCTGTAATGGCTCCGAGATCGACATTGATAAAAACATTATTGTTTCTTTTTGATGCACGATGAATAGCGCGTGCAATGACTTCTTTCCCTGTTCCATTTTCTCCCAGAATCAGCACATTAGCATCCGTTTTGGCTACTTTATATGCCATACTCATTACCTTTTTCATGGCCGGCGATTTGGCAATAAAATTGCTATACGCCTGGTCTCTGTCAGCAATCAGCATTTTTTGTGTAGACCGCAAACTTTGTAATTCAACTTTCGACTCCCTGATACTTAGGGAAGCCTCAATTGTAGCTAGGAGTTTTTTATTATCCCATGGTTTTAAAATAAAATTGGAAGCGCCTTCTTTAACGCCCTGAACGGCCAGCTCAATATCGCCATATCCGGTAATAAAAATAACCGTGGCTGCAGGATCCAGTTCCAGTATCACATTTAACCAGTGAAATCCTTCCTGACCACTGGTGGCATCCCTCGAAAAGTTCATGTCGAGTAAAATGACATCATAGTTTTCGCTCTTTAGTAGATCGGGAATATTTTGGGGGTTGTTCTCAGTATGAATGATAGCAAAGTGTTGCCGAAGAAACATTTTAGCCGCCAGTAAAATATCGGTATCATCATCAACGATTAAAATCCGGGCTTTTATTTTACTCATAATGCATTGATTTTGTAAAACAAGAATAATTGGTGTAGTAAAATTAATATATAATGTTCAGGTGTGTACAAAAATATGGACGAATTCGGACACAATAAGTTACACATTGTTGAAAATTTTTTATGTAAATGCTGTCACGCAAAGGGTTGTGAGGTTTGGCACATATTTCGTTAAAGTTTGTTAAGAGATGTAAATAAAGCAGCTTTGTCCTTTAACAAAATTTTGAAACATGCTGATTATTCAGCACATAGTTTTAAAATGTTAATATTGCAAAAAGTTGTTTTGGAAAAAATTAGCCGTAAACGTACATAATGATCGCTATTAATAATTTAAACCGGGTTTACCAGTCGGAAGGTGTTGAAACTACCGCACTTAAGAATATTAATTTTAAGGTTGATGAAGGTGATTTTGTTGCTGTTATGGGACCTTCGGGCTGCGGTAAAACCACATTACTTAATATCATAGGAATGATTGATGATGCTAATAACGGAACCTATTCTTTTTTAGGTAATGATATTTTTTCATTAAATGAAAAGCAAAAAACCGAACTCCGAAAAAAGCACATCGGCTTTGTATTTCAGAATTTTAATTTGATTGACGAACTGACCGTTCTTGAAAATATTGAACTTCCGTTGTTTTACCTTGGCTGGAAAAAAGCTGACAGGAAGAAAAGAGTTGAGGAAATTGCTGAGCGGCTGGAAATAAGTCATCGAAAAAAACTATTTCCCGTGCAATTATCCGGCGGACAGCAACAAAGAGTAGCTGTAGCGAGAGCAGTAGTTGCTGAGCCACGTTTATTACTTGCTGATGAGCCTACCGGCAATCTCGATTCAATGCATGGAGAAGAAGTAATGAACCTGCTTGGAGAGCTGAATAAAGACGGTACCACTATTTTAATGGTCACACATTCGCAAAGAGATGCTTCTTACAGCAGAAGAACTGTGCACTTATTTGATGGACAGATTATCAATGAAAATCTTTCACGCTTGATATAAACACACTGCATTGATAGCCAATTACTTTAAAATAGGGTTTAGAATACTGATCCGGCAACGAAGTTACACGGTGCTGAATGTGACTGGCCTTGCCATCGGCATTGCAGTTTTTGTTTTCATCTATTTATATGTTCAAAGTGAAATAAGATACGATAGGCACTGGACAGATAAAGATCAAATATACAGGGTCACTTCAAAGTTCAATTTGGACGGTAATATTGACAGCGCGGCACTTACTCCTTTCAGGCTGGCCGGTGAGTTTGAAAGCTACCCTGAAATACGCTTTTCCACAAACTTGTTTTATACAGACCCTTCAGATATAAATGATGTCTCATCATTGGTATATAACGAAGAGGTTTTTGAGGTCCCCGATATTACCCTAGGCAACTCGAATGTATTTAAAATATTTGATTACCAATTTACAGAAGGCTCCCCCGAACAATCTTTATCAGAGCCTTTTACTATTGTTATTTCAACCGATGTGGCGCAAATGATTTTTGGAGATGAACGGGCATTAGGTAAGCATTTAAAAACCCATGTCCGAGAATATACGGTTACTGGCGTATATGAGAAAAAAGACCGCCCCAGCCACCTGAATTTTGATGCTATTGTTTCAGTAAATTCATTGCCAGAAAGTGACTTGTCCATGTTAAATGAAAACTGGTTCTGGATAAATTGTAATACCTATATTAAAATTGTCGACACAGTTGACCCCATTGGATTTGAACAAAGATTTAATGAAGATTTTAATCAGAAAATGGCTGATTATATAGCCGATAATAAGCTGCAGGTTGAAGGATACAGCCATTACAAGCTGGAGCCAATTATGGATGTACATTATAACACTACACTTCTTTATGACAGCCCAAGCAATATCGACAGCTCATACCTATATATTTTTGGTATTATAGCGGCCTTTATACTGTTAACAGCCTCAATCAATTACATCAATCTGGCTACAGCCCGGTCACTTAAAAGAGCCAAAGAAATTGGGGTTCGTAAAGTACTTGGCGCCTATAAAAAACAATTGACAATTCAGTATATTGCTGAATCTCTTATACTTACGTTCATCGCATTTTTTCTGGCGCTAGCCTTAGTGGAACTTCTAATGCCTCAATTCAATATACTGGTGGGCAAAGAATTAACCTTAGTGGGTAGTTTATTCACAAGAGATGGAATATTTTTTGGCATCCTGTTGATTATTACTGTTTTTGTGCTTTCTATTATCAGTGGCAG
>JAZBOW010000200.1:0-2501 GCA_036351335.1 Bacteroidales bacterium
CCCAACTTTGCAATAACATTTCCATGATAGCCGATGCTGCGCTTAAGGGCGTTTCAATGACCGGATTTTTCCCCTCTGCCTCCATGTAGAAGGTGTTGGTAAGTAAAATAGCTCCACCATTTCCTATTTGTTTTGTAAGAAAATGTTGTAGGTTTTCATATGCATCATTCCCTCTACCAAGCGCTGCGTACAATGATGCAGCTCCCGTGTATGAATAACCAACCAGGCCTTGTCCATTATCGATTTTATGCCAATGAACTACTGATTTATCAATTAATTCGCGATCTTTTTCGGAAGTAGGATCCAGTTGAAAAAGTGGATATAAAGCCAGTAAATGAGAATAATGGCGATGAGAAATATCAACTGCTTGTTCACTACCTATCATCAATCCATTTTTATCTACAGGATAGGGGATGAGATCTTTCAAGGTTTGTTTCCAGTGTACAACTTCTGTTGTATTTGCATTTATTTCTTCACTGGTTTCAATTAAGGTTGATAACAGCCAGCGAATGATGGCTAAATTGTAATTCGCATTTTTAAATGCTTTAAAACCTTCGTATTCAGGAGATCCCATTGGGGTAAGCTCTAAAATGCCATTTTCATTTCGTTCAAGCTTGGTTTCATACTTCTCTGCTATTTGCATTGCTTTGGGCATCCATTTTTCCTGAATGGATTTCTGATCGCCTTTATAACTGTATATTAGCCAGTAATTGTGCATAGCCCATGCAAAGTCACCTAAATTTGCTCCCGATTTTTCCGCCAACATAAAATCAAAATTTTCATCGATAAGGGTGATGAAGTTTTCGGCTATGTCGAGATGATTACTTGCATTAAAGGGCCAGTAGGTTAATTGAACATTTAAATTCCACCATAATCCGGGCCAGCCTGTATTCTTGAAGAAAGGGCCTAACAAATCGAGTGCGGGTCCGTCGGCGCGAGAACATGCTGCCATTTTATACATCTGAATCCAAAAGAAAGATTCCATCCGACCATCGGGAATTGAAATAAATGATTGCTGAAAATAATTGTGCCACCATTCTCGATGTTCTTTCTCCAAAGCATTTATTGATAACTTTGATGCATCAACTACTGTTTTTGATGCCACTTTTACAGACTCGCCCGATGTGGGAACCTCATTTGCAATTGCTACATAAATTGTGGAAGTGTTTTTCTCCAATTCCGTTTCTTTCCATGCTGTAGCATAATCGCCACCTGCCAATAAGGATTGTTCGCAAATGGTTATTTCATTTGCTTCTTTGATAATTGGTTTTGGGTTTGGTACAAATTCATCAAGCTCTTTACCTGGTTTAGCCAATAATCTTGGTGAAATAGGATTTCCAGCTTTCCATTCCCATTGATAGGCTACTGAATCGTTATTTTGTTTTTCTGTGGACTTTACTTCAATAACATTTAACATTCGATTATAAGGGGTAAATGCATGAAAAGTAATTTCTCCTAGATCGGTGGTAATTGTTCCTCTTACTTCGGCATTCCACAAATCTTGCCTTACAGACATGGATTGAATTTTACCAACCGGACGTAAATGCATTCTTCCAATATCCAAACGTGCAAAATCATTCAATCGAGTTCCACTAACCCCCATTGAAGTTTTCTTATTTGGCGCTTTTCTATGATCAGTAACATCCTGACGTCCCATGTGAAAATCCAGACGATTGTCTTCCATATTGGCATAAATCATCATGCCCACCTGACCGTTACCAACAAAAGCACCTTCATTCCATTGTAGCGGAATTTCTTCCCAAACCAAATCGTGCTGAGCCATGTATTTAGGCCAGTTTATCCACTTGTCAATAGTTTGCTCATTGCTTGAACAGCTTATTAAGCCAATAACAATCAGTATTCCAATTACACAAAATTTCATATCATTTATATTTAAGTTTTCAACTCTTATTTAACCATAAAACAGCCGATTAGAGGTGCGAACTAATGCCTCTTCAACCAAGCTTTCAATTCATTTGTCCAAGCAGACAAATAATCATTATCCTGAGCCAAAGCATAGCCGTGCCCACCTATTGGGTATAAATGCATTTCAGCTTCTACTTTGTTTTCGATTAAGGTTTGATAATATTGTAAGGAGTTTTGCACGGGTACTATACTATCGTTTGACGAATGCATAATAAAAGTTGGTGGAGTATTAGCATTTACATGCAATTCGTTCGAAAAATGGGTAATCAACTCTTCATCCAAATTGAATCGCAAAAGTTTATTTCTTGAGCCGTTATCGGTGTAATCGGACTTTAATGTCACCACTGGATAAACCAGAATTGAAAAATCGGGTCTAGCACTTAAGTAATCTATACTATCAGTTGCTTCGGCATATTTATCATCAAAATGTGTTGAAACTGTTGCCGCAAGATGACCTCCAGCAGAAAAACCCATCACCCCAATTTTCTGCGCATCCACTCCCCACTCTTTTGCATTCGATCGCACAACACGAATGGCACGTTGAGCATCTAAAATAGGTGATTTATGTGATTCAA
>JAZBOW010000201.1:0-3762 GCA_036351335.1 Bacteroidales bacterium
AAGCATGGCGCCGTGGATGCAATATGCCAGCATGGTTTCACCTATGCGTTACTTTATGGATTTTGGTTACCAGGTGTTGTTTAAAGGTAACGGAATAGCTTATGTGTGGCATGACATTCTTGGAATTTTTGCCCTGGGTTCGGCCATGTTCGCACTCTCCGTCTGGGGCTTTCGCAGGCAGCTGGGTTAAATCATGATGTTTTACCTCACATGCCATCTACAACACTTTTGTTGCGGTAACCAGTATGGAAAATAGCGTTAACAAAGCAATAGTCATAATAGAGAAAAAAGATAACACTTATTTACTTAGGTGTAAGGGTGAATGGACGCTTAATAATATTGCAGATATTACATCAGCGATTAAAAAAGTCTCACCAACAATGGATCAACAAAGTAATGTTGACTGGGATATTTCAGCGGTTGAAGAATTTGATAGTAGCGGCATAATTCTACTTTTACACCATGTAAATACATTTAAAGAAAAAATGAATAAGGTAACCATAATCGGAGTTAACAGTGCGCATGAAAAAATGCTGAAGATGTTTCATGACGAAGTGGAAAGCACTGATACATCGATAACTAGAAGATCTTTTATTTTTAACATGTTTGAAGGAGTTGGTAAAAATACTGTGTCAGCGCTTAGTGACATCGTTCAATTTATAGCGTTTTTAGGCGAGAGTATTGTATCGCTTGCACATTACATCCTGCACCCATCTTCGATCAGGTTCAAAGCAATCATAAAGAACATTGAAGAAGCCGGTGTCAGAGCGCTGCCTATTGTGGCATTAACTTCTTTTTTGATCGGTGTCGTGGTGGCCTACCAGAGTGCTGTTCAACTGGAAAAATTCGGAGCAAACATCTTTATTGTCGATATGATAGCGATCTCTGTAACAAGGGAGCTGGCACCTTTGATCACAGCTATTGTGGTGGCAGGAAGAAGCGGGTCATCCTACACGGCACAAATCGGTGTTATGAAAATAACTGAAGAGATCGATGCTATGAAAACAATGAGTTTTGATCCTTTTAGATTTTTGGTATTACCCAGAATGATTGCCTTGATGATTGCGATGCCATTGATGATATTTTTTGCGGATATTGTCGGCATTTTTGGCGGTATGTTTATAGCTGAAATAAAGTTAAATCTATCTTATGCCGAATTCATTAACCGCCTACAGAACGTGTTGGAAACCAAACATCTATGGGTTGGTATTATCAAGGCGCCGTTTTTTGCGTTTTTAATCGCAGCTGTTGGGTGCTTCCGGGGATTTCAGGTCTCGTACAGTACAGAGAGCATTGGTCGATACACTACGATCAGTGTTGTCAACGCTATTTTTCTGGTCATCGCATGTGATGCTATCTTCTCAGTCTTTTTAACGGAGTTGGGTATTTGAAAAAGATTGTTATCAATATGAAAGATATCGTAACAAGGTTTGGTGAAAACCTGGTGCACGATCATGTGAGTGTCACTATAAACGAAGGCGAGATCTATGGTTTGCTCGGTGGTAGTGGATCAGGTAAATCATCTCTTCTTAAAGAGATGATAATGCTTCTTCGCCCACAGAGTGGAAGCATTCATGTTCTTGGTAAGGATGTGCTACATTTAAGTTTAATAGAAGCAGAAGAGTTGAAAAAAAAGTGGGGCGTTCTTTTTCAGTCAGGCGCTCTTTTTTCATCGTTGAATGTGGCTGAAAATATTGGCCTACCTCTTAGAGAACACACTGACTTACCTGAAGACTTAATCGATACAATAGTCAGAGCCAAAATAAATATGGTGGGCCTTCCCGAGTACACAGCAGAACTCTACCCGGCAGAATTGAGTGGCGGGATGGTCAAACGGGCATCTCTAGCAAGGGCGCTAGCGATGGATCCGAAGGTCCTTTTTTTAGATGAACCTACATCAGGCCTTGATCCAGTAGGAGCGGAGGAGTTTGATAAATTGATACTTGGCCTGAGAGACCTTTTAGGCTTTACCGTGGTTATGGTTACACATGATCTTGATTCTATCTGGAGCATTGTTGATCGCTTTTGTGTTTTAGGCGATCACAAAGTTGTTGCACAAGGTACACTTGATGAAGTTATGAAATCAAACCATCCAGTTGTTGCGGGTTTTTTTAAAGGGGCCAGAGGCTCAATAAGAAGCGGGATATAAGATGGAGAGCAGAATTAACTATATCATTGTTGGCGTATTTGTCGTCTTATTTAGCATAGGACTTGCAGGGTTTGCATTTTGGCTGGAAAAATATGGTACGCAGGAAGATTTTAAATACTATATGACATATATGAAAGAATCTGTCTCGGGTTTGAGTCTCGATGCTTCGGTAAAGTATCGGGGTGTTGATGTAGGCACCGTGAAGAATATAAGAATAAACCCGGAAAATAGTGAAGAGGTAGAACTGTTACTCAGGGTAAAAAAAGAAACGCCAATTAAAGAAGACATGGCTGTTATTCTAAAATTCTACGGTCTTACTGGTCTTGCATTCATCGAAATAGAAGGAGGAAGTAAAACCTCAGCACTTTTAAAATCTCAAAATGATGAGATCCCGATCATTAAATCGGTACCGTCAATTTATACCCGATTAAACGAATCATTACCTGTTATTGCACAAAGATTATCACTTGCGCTTGGCAAGATAGATGCTTTGTTAAGTGATGAGAATTTAGCAAATATACGTGAATCAATCGATAATATAAAAGAGATCTCTTTGTACATAAAAAACTATAAAGATGATTTAGACACACTGATAAAACAAGGTGTCGTTATGGAAGGTAAAGTAATATCGTCATTCGATAAAGTGGCTGATGCTGCTGATAAAGTGAAACATGTAGCAAGTGATATTGAAAAAAGTCTTCAGCGAGGTGATTATAATATCAAAGAGATGAGTTCGCCTACATTTCAACAGACAAATGAATTATTGGATGAATTAAAAGCTTTATCAGCTGAACTGGAAGAGATGGTTTTATCTTTACAAAGAAATCCACGTGATATCTTCCTTAAACAGACAACGCCAAAACTAGGGCCGGGGGAAGGAACAGATGATGAGTAGACTTAAATATTTAATGATATTTTTTATATTCGCGATAGTTGCAGGGTGTGCTACAAATTCTGTTCCTGCAGTTGACTCATATACGATTAATATTTCATGTGATGTAGAAAAGCCTTCAGAGAAAATTGCCAAATTTTCAAAGGTGCTAAAGGTATCAAAACCAAAAAGCACAGCCGATATAATGAGTCGACATATTCTCTATCAAGAAAAAGAGTTTGAACAAAATCCGTATGCGCACAGCAAATGGAGTGATACGCCAAACAAAATGCTCGTTAGCCTATTTATCTCTTGCATCAATAAAAATACTGTATTTAAATCGGTATTGCCTTCATACTCGAAAGGCAAAGCTGACCTTTTGCTAGAAAGTACGTTATTGGAGTTTTATCATCATATTAATTCAGATGGTAGCTCAGAAGGTAGAATGAGAATTGAATTTTATTTGATAGAGCCAAAAAGTGGTGAAGTTATAGCAACGAAAGAATTTGTGTATAAAGCCACCTCAAAGACTCTTGACGTAAATGGAGGTGTTGGAGCGCTAAATGATGCATCTAAATCTGTTGCATTAAGTTTAACTCAGTGGCTGTCATCTTTAGATGGTTTTGATATCAATTAAATATTTGTTTTGATTGGCTGTTCGTTGGAAAAGCGATGATACACCTTTATATAGGTATCAACATGTTTACGGTAAGTTATCAACAGAGGCCTCATTAATGGGCGA
>JAZBOW010000202.1:0-2329 GCA_036351335.1 Bacteroidales bacterium
CTACATGCTTCTGACCTTTATGAAGGTGATCATGGCGTCGTTCAGGGACAATTTCAATATAGTGATTGGCTTTATGTCAAATGGGATAAGATTGATTATCGCTGCTGGGTATCGCCGTATGTGGTTGACACCATAGGTGATATATCGACTATTGGATATGCAGAAATCGGCTTAGAGCGCATCCCATCGACTCTCTACAACCCACCACAAAATGTATGGGCAACCCGTGAGGGAGACAAGGTTACCATCACATGGAATCGGGTAAATATGACGAACGATGATGATCGCGGATATCTAATCGAAGCCTGGGTGTGTCAGAACGGCTCATACATCTGGTGGACGGTATCGTTTCCCGACCAGTTTACAACAAGTTATTCAGTTGTTGACGAGGCAGGCTGTCATTCTCCATCCTCAGGGAAGATTTTTACCGTTGAAAAACATGGCTACACACAGCCCACAATAATTTCATGGCCGAAGCCTTAGGTTTTAAATATCGCTGTACAACTCGATCTCATAAGGGTGAGGTCTTGATCGAACTGTTTTGTCCTCTTTGTATTTCTTTATGAGCCACTGTTCAATTAGCGAAGTAGGGAAAATATTCTCCACCAGCAGGTAATCCATATCTTTTTCAAGGGCATTAAGTGCTTCATGAAGCGATGTCGGGAGGCTCTTGATGGTTTTTTGTTTCTGTAACGGCCAGGAAAAAATATCCTCATTAATCGGTCCGAAGCCGGCTTCTGTCGGATCAATCTTATTTTTTATCCCGTCCAATCCTGCAAGGAGCATTGCAGCCATAGCTAAATATGGATTACAAGTGGCATCTGGTGGGCGGAATTCAAAACGAACCTGGTCAGGTTGAGTCGCGTATTTTGGAATGCGAATTGCAGCGCTACGGTTTCCGCTCGAGAAAAATGCATTCACAGGCGCTTCAAAGCCCGGAATTAGGCGGCGATATGAATTTGTGCTTGGGTTTGTAAACGCCAATACCGATGCCGCATGCATAAGTAAGCCCCCAATATAATGGCGCGCAGTTTCGCTTAATAAAACCGGGTCCGCTGCATCATAAAATACATTTTCGCCCTTGAGTGTGAGCTGTTGGTGAAAATGCATCCCATTTCCAGCTTCGCCAAACAGCGGTTTAGGCAGAAAAGTGGCTATTTGCCCATGCGCCTGGGATGTCATGCGTGTGAAATACTTTATAAGCATGATTGAATCTGCGGCTTGCTGCAGTGGCATCATTGGTGTTTCGATTTCACATTGCCCGGGACCCCCGACCTCATGATGATGATATTTAACAGGAATGCCAGCATTCTCAATTTTAAGAGAAATTTCTGATCGAAGATTATAAAGTTTATCATTTGGTGGAATCGCATGGTATCCGCCCTGAAGGGGGAGGGTGTAGCCATTTCCATCAATGCCGCTGTTCCAATTCGCTTCAAAAGAATTGACATGGTAACTGCTGGTGTTAATCTCGTTGTGAAAACCAAGTTGATCAAAGACATAAAACTCGAACTCAGGCCCCCACAAACTTTCATCCGCCAATTGGCTTGATTTTAGATAATGGTCCGCGTTTTTCAAGACTTGCCTTGGATCACCCTCAAACAGTTGCTTGGTATCTGCCTCCACTGTATTACAAATAAAGCTCAGGGTTAATTCCTGCCAGAAAGGGTCAATGAATGCCGTTGACAAGTCAGGAATAAGGACCATGTCCCCGGAATGAACACTTTTAAATCCGACACTTGAGCCGTCAAAACCAATGCCTTGCAACATGACATCTTCATCAAAATGTGCATAAGGAACAGTAACATGGCGCCAATGCCCCCAAAGATCACTGAATTTCAAATCAATCATGCGAATGTTTTCGTGGTCAATAAAGGTTTTAACGTCTCCAAAATTAGAAAATTTCTTCATTACACCTCGGTTTTTTGTGAATACAATATCTAAAAACGATTATACTATGAAGCTCGCAACGCATTTAGGGGTTTTCATTTTCACCTTGAACTTACGCCTTTTCTCCCTACGTGAGATAAATCAATTGCAAGTGCGTTTCGTCTTCGTCCCAGAGAACATGGTCTGAGTCAGGAGGAATGAAATATGCGATTCCCGCACCGACATCTTGAGTAATTACACCAATTTCGTATAGGCGGCACTCTGAACCATAACAAAAACCTTTGGAAATGAGTTGGTGTCCCCTTCATTGTTCAATATTTCTCCCTTTCCTATTTGATACCAACCGCTGAGAAAGCCTGTATGATAGAACCTTGAAACCCATTCGCCATGAACTTGATGTCGTAGGGATTTGTTCAGGGTATTCTTTCAGGTATTATGA
>JAZBOW010000203.1:0-2348 GCA_036351335.1 Bacteroidales bacterium
AGTGTCGAAAACGGCCTGGTACACATACCACGAGCCTGCCTGTGCAGCCAGGTCCAACACCTCCGGGTCATCAGCAATGGTATGACTGCACCATTTTTTCTTAAAGGGGATCATGGTTCGGAACAATTCTTTGGTCCACTCGATGTCCTGTGCCAGTGTGTTATCCACTACAAACAACCTGTTGTTGTTAATCGTATCCAATTCTTCCGCAATGCGGTCGAAGGGCCTGGGTCTGAAATTCCTGCCTCCTAAAAATGATACAGCGCAAGGGTAGCAATTGTATTTACAACCCCTGGACGCATGAAACAGATCCACCATCTGCACACCTTTATGGTAGTAGAGATCGCGTTCCAATAAATCACGCCTAGCAGGCCCCACCAATTGCGTATCCGGCTGACGGTTCATAAAATTATACAACTTCTTCAGCTTACCTTCTGTGAAATCTTGCAGTACCTCTTCCATATGACCTTCGGCTTCGCCCATAAAAATACTGTCGGCATGGTTTATGGTTTCTTCAGCATGCAACATGGTGGAAATACCACCAAAAAGCACCTTTTTACCCTTAGCACGATACGTATCGGCAATTTCCCAACCCCGCTTAATCTGAGAAGTTAGCATCATCGAAATGCATACCAAATCCACCGGATCATCATAGTTGAATGATTGTACATTTTCATCCACAAAATCCACATCCACATCATCAGGTAGTGCGGCAGCAAAAACAATGGGACCGTGAGGTGGCAAGTTAAATTCAGTTTGGCCATCCAGTTTTGACCATTTCGGGTATATGAGTTTGATCTTCATTTTCGTTTTAATTTAATACGCCTCGTAATTATAGTGTTCAAAATGTTCCTTCAGCCCATTTTTGATGATTTTTTTATCAGTTTCTGAAAGCTCATAATTATTCTTCTGGTACAATTTCATGTCAGACAATCGCGCGTTTAATTTCGCATCAAACGCTGGTGAATAATTCAATCCCAACTGATGATAAACTTGCTTCAGGGTTTCAACAGGGTTATTTTGCAATTCCCTGAAATGCACTTCCGCTTTGGCATCTTGCGGAATCAAATTCATCTGCTGACGGATTGTTGACAACATCCGGTTTAATACGAATACAACATCCTGAACTTCAAAACCAAGCTTTTTGCTTTTCAGTTTATTCTCCTTACTTACAATTTTCCACATATGGATGGTGGATGGCACCACTTTATATGGATGACGATGGATATGGATAAACTTTGCCCCTGGAAACATTTCAAGCAGTAAAGGTATGCGCATGGAGTGAAATGGATTCTTCAGCAATACACGCTTCCCCGAAGGGTAGCTGAGTCGCTTACAAAAATTATACAGTGCATTTTTCCATTTTTCCCTAGTTTCATCCGATGGCATAAAGTCATCATAATTCTTCAGAAAATAAGTTTTATTCTCAGGAAAGATCAGTTTTTCCAATGGAGATTCCGGTGCCAGTTTTACGAGGGCATATTCGTCTTCCTGTGGCTCATAGAATCCAAGTGCCACATTGTCCATTGGCCGCTTCGGACGCATCGCCCTGGTCATGACTGGTTTGTAATATTTTTCAGAAACCAAAAAACTATCGGGAACAGACACCTGGAATACGGTGGGTGCCACCAGTTGATCGTCCAACGACATAAGCTGATGCAAGAATGTACTTCCCGTGCGCCAGTGACCGATGATAAATACAGGATCCTCAGGCATTTCATATTTTTCCAGCTTTTTTTTGAGTTTCCTTTTTTCGCTTCTTTTAAATATAGAAGCCCAGAGGGAACTCTGTGCCAGGAAAAATATCCTGAAAATGATTTTGGGTGTGAATGAGAAACCGTTTTTTACCAACAGCCTGCTTAGTTTTCCTGATGTAATTCCCAATAACAAATATGAATGCTTCATCAAGATCGCTGTTTAGATATTTTTAGGCACTTCTTTGCCTCACAATGAAAGCGGCGAGAGTGTCGATGGATTCCAGCACATCACGAGCCTGGTTCTGATCGTCAATGCGTACATTAAAATGGCTCTGGACACGCATAATGATATCTATGGCATCTACTGAATCCAATCCGAATGCATTACCGGGTGCAAAAAGCGGGGCACTGTCATCAATTTTATCAGGTTCAATATTCTTTATATTGAGGGCTTTGATTATCACCTCTTTCACTTCTTGTTTTATTTGTTTTATATCTTTCGCTGCCACCTTCGCAATTTTAATTTATTTAACCATTTTATAAAGCTCCGTAAAAAACACTTGTTCCTGGTCAGCCATGGCGTTTATCATCTGGCTGAGTTCGTTCAGGCGTTCCACTCCAAGGTCTCTGTTCTTGCCTATTTTAGCCGCA
>JAZBOW010000204.1:0-3060 GCA_036351335.1 Bacteroidales bacterium
ATTTCTTCGGCTACTTTTTCTAAAAACTTTTTCAAGGTTGTCGTGATTTTAAGTAGGTTTCAGCCATTTGAAGCTTCTCCCTGGTTCCCAAATCAAACCATTTTTCCGAATTGTCCAGAAATCCTTTTATGTGGCCGGGTTCAACCAGGGAGAGCCACCCGTCAATGATGGAAAAAATTCCGGTAAGCGTTAATTGATCCGGAAAGCCGGGATTAGCATAATAAATACCACTATAGGCGAGCGACAGGTAGTTTGAAAGAGGTGCATCCACCCATTTGTATTCATTCGTTTTTTTGTTCTTCCAACCTTTCAATACCATTTTATCATCAAATATCAGACTCCGGTCCGTGTCTCTTTTTCTAACGCAAAGCGTTGCCAGGGCATCATTTTTTAGGTGATAAGAATGCATCTCTTTGAGATTCACTTCCGAAATGATATCCACGTTATGGATCAGAACCGGGTCATTGCCTTTAAAAAATTCATGGGCTTTGAGAATTGCACCACCCGTGTCTAGCAGTTCAGACCTTTCGTCCGATATTTGAATGTCAACCCCGAAATACTGATGCTCTTCCAGGTAATCAATTACCATCTGTCCATGATGATGAATGTTGACCAGAAAATGATCAAATCCCTGACCCTTAAGATAATTGATTAATCGACCCAGGAGTGCTTGGCCGTTCAGTTGAACCAAGGCTTTGGGCCTGTTTTTCGAAAGGTCGCCAAGCCTGCTTCCCAATCCTGCTGCCAGTATAAATGCTTTCATCTGTTCAAATGTTTTTTACCAGTCGTTCGACATCAGGTGGTTTACACGGATATCTATATTTTGATGGTGTTTTTTCAATTGCTTTGCCAGCATTTCTGCGCAATACACGGAGCGGTGTTTTCCCCCGGTGCAGCCAAAGTTAATTTGTAAATTCTTGAAACCGCGCTCCAGGTAGTTGTCAACACTCTGATCAATGATCCCGTATATATTTTCGAGGAATTCATTCAATTCTTTTTTGCCGTCCAGATATTTTATCACCGGTTCCTGTAATCCATTATAGTCACGCAGTTCCTTGATGCGTCCCGGATTGGGCAAGGCCCTGCAATCGAAAACAAAGCCGCCCCCATTTTGGGTAGGGTCATCAGGTACACCGCTTTGTATAAATGAAAAACTGTTGATATGAAGCGTTAATTTTTGTGTATTTACTGATATGTGTTTTGCACGATGCTTGTCGATGATCTGATTGAATACATGCGTAAGCTCTGATAACTTCAAATTCAGCAGCGCAAGAACCAGTTGTTCCGACAAACTTTCTACTGCCAGTTTGATGCTTTGCAGAAAGTGGGTTTTGCGCTGTAACTGCCCCCTGAACCCGTAAGCGCCCAATACCTGCATGAGGCGGAAAAGGATAAAGGCGGGATAGTGTTTATTGAAAGAAGTGGTTGTGCCGGGCAATACTTTTTCCAGTTCATTCAAATAATAGGATTTCAATTCCGACCTGAGTTCAGGGTCGAGGTTAGCCCTCGCCTGGAATAATAGCGATACCAAGTCGTATTGCAGCGGTCCTTTCCTGCCTCCCTGGAAATCGATATACCAAAGCGCATTATTATGGATCATGATATTTCTCGACTGGAAATCGCGGTACATAAAATATTTGGATTCCGCGTCCAGCAAATGACCGGCAAATAATTCAAAATCCTCTTCCAGCCGGGTTTCATTAAAAACAACGCCATTTGGTTTGACGAAGTAATATTTAAAATAATTAAGGTCCCACATGATCGACCTTTTGTCAAATGACCTTGCAGGATAGGCCACATCCAAATCCAATCCTTTGATTCCCTCCAACTGGAAGCGAATCAGGTCTTGCAAGGCGCTTTTGTAATAATCGATCACCTCTTCGTTTATTCCTTGCGAAACATGGTAAAACAAACTTGTGTTTCCCAGGTCCTGCAGCAGGAAATAGCGATACGACTCATCCCTGGCAAGTATTTCGGGCACATGAAAACCTAAAGATCTGAAATGCGAGCTAAAAGAATTCCAGGCTATATTTTCCTGTACGTCAGGATTATAAGCTGCTAAAATGGAGCCACTAGAACCATTCTCGAAATCTACCCGGAAATATTGCCGGTCTGAACCCGAAGTTGGCAGGGCACGAATAGACGCTGCTTTTGGAAATGCATTTTCCGACAGGAGGTTTTCTATGGCGTTTTGTTGATACTTCAATTTTGATGTGTTTATTGACACTTACAAAATTATCATTATTTACAGATTATTGCCTTAATAAATCAATTGCGTCGGTTGAAATATTATTTTTGTAGAAGAATAACTCAAAAGTAAATCCCATGGATAAAAATGATAAAGTAATTGAAGTATTAAAAACAGCTATCTTACTGGAAAGAAGAGGCAAAGCTTTTTATACACAGGCTGCAAGGCAAAGCGAAAATGAATCGACAAAGCAGATATTTGAAATGATGGCTGAAGAAGAAGATGCACATGTGGAGTTTCTTGAAAAACAGTTTAAAAACTATGTGAAGAACCACCAGTTCAGCATCAGTGATCCACCACCGGAAGAAGATGATGAGGTGGTTGAAATACTGACCGAGAAAATTAAAAATGAAATCAGTGCGGCCAGTTTTGAAGCTGCCGCCATTTCAGCTGCTATCGACTTTGAGAATAAAGCCATTGAAGTATATTCAAAAAGGGCAGAAGAAGCCACGGATGAAAATGAAAAATCCACCTATAAAATGCTGGCCAACTGGGAAAAAACGCATCACCACCTGTTGTTCAGGTTGAATGAAGATTTGAAAGAAAAAATTTGGCATGACAATGATTTCTGGCCATTTTAAGAGATAACACAATGAAAAAAGAAAAAGGATATTCACATCAGGGGAATATCCTTTTTTAATGGAATTACACAGAGAATTTATAATATATATCATAGAAAGATAAGTACCTTTGTACCTTGTTTTTATCGGCAGGCAAATAAATTAATCATTAACACAAAACCAGTTTCATGAATTCATCAGATAAAGGATTTAGCTCCAAATTAATTCATTCCGGAGGCATAGACGATCCGA
>JAZBOW010000205.1:0-9411 GCA_036351335.1 Bacteroidales bacterium
AGCCCTGTCGACCAAGCGTGAAATGAGGATCTCATGGTCAGATGACCTGCCTTCGCGTTTAAAAAAGCCACCCGGGAATTTTCCCGCAGCTGCATATTTTTCTTTATAATCTACTGAGAGTGGCATAAAATCCACATCTTCCCTGGCTTCTTTCGCAGAGACAACTGTAGCGAGTAGCATGGTCTTACCCATTTTTACAACTACCGCTCCATCAGCTTGTTTAGCAAGTTTTCCGGTTTCAAGTGTGATGGTTTTTCCGGGTTCTAATTCAAATGATTTTGTTATTGCTTTAATCGACATTTCTTTTTTCCTAAATGGTTAAATTTTGTGATGATAAAAACACAAAAAAAGGCAATTCACCAATTGCCTTTTTTTGCGCATCAAATTATTTCTTTGTTACTTTCTTAGTCCGAGTTCCTTAATGATGGCACGGTACCTTTCAATATCCTTAGCTTTCAGATAATCAAGAAGTTTTCTTCTTTTTCCTACCAGTCTAATTAGCGATCTTTGAGTAAAAAGGTCTTTTTTATTTTCTTTCAAATGACCTGTTAGATGTTTAATACGGAAAGTGAACAGCGCAATCTGTCCTTCAGCCGAACCGGTATCAGTTACGGTGCTGCCGTATTGTTCAAAAATCTCTCTTTTCTTTTCAGCGGTTAAATACATATGTTTCTTTTTTTCCTAAAAATTTCGGGCTGCAAAAATAGTAACTTTATTTAAAATAGGCAATTTTTTTAATTTTTATTTTGAGGTACTTTACGCATCGCACGCTCACTAATGGCTGTAATAGTGAGGGAAGGATTCACGCCAGGGTTTGCTGAAATGGTGGACCCATCGCAAATATACATATTCGGATAGCCAAATACCCTGTTGTCTTTGTCAATAACACCTTCGTGTATATTGTCACCCATTACCGCGCCACCAAGAATATGCGCGGTTGATGGAATGTTGAAGATGGATTCAGAAATATAGACAAATGACTTACATCCGGAGATGCTGCTGTATTGCTCTACAACTTCTTTGGCTTCGGGGATAAAAGCCGTTGGCTTGTTACCAGCAGTCAGTTTTGATTTTAGCCTGAACATACCTTTTTTTAATTGTAATTTGCTGTCGAGATGCTGCATGAATAGCAATACAACGGATTGTTTGGCAAAATCCTTGACTGTGTATAGCCTGAAATAAGTCAGAGGCTGGCTGAAAAGTGCCTTCAGGATTTTAAAAAGCCGTGCAAAAGTATTGTTACCCATCACAAATGGCAGCATACCCAGCCGCCAGAAACCGGAACCCTTTGAATAACGTACAGGTTCGAGATGGCTATTTTTATTCGGATGGTAGATAGAACCGATGGCTATGCCTTTGGAGAAATCTTTTTCTTTATCTGCTGAAACGTTGAAAATGAGTCCTTCGTTGTTGGTGCGAATATCTTTACCCACCTGGTCACTTAGTTTTGGTAATGAGCTGTTTTTGAGTTTCACCAGCAATTTTACGGTACCCAGCACACCACCTGCAAATACAATACCTTTAGAGCTTACTTTCTCTTTGCGTTTTAAAAGTTTAGTAGAATCTCGGTAGGTAATTTCGTATTGATTTGATCCGTCAGTATTTGTTTCAGTTATGCCGATTACTTCCTTTTCGGCAAGAATTTCAACACCATTTTTTTCTGCCAGGTAGAGGTAGTTTTTGTCGAGCGTATTTTTCGCATTGTAACGGCAGCCTGTCATACAGCCACCACAATTATTGCAGCCTGTTCTTTCGGGGCCTTTTCCATCAAAATATGGATCAGCGACAGTGATGTCAGCTTCACCGAAGAAAACAGAAACTTTGGTAGGTTCAAAATGCGATTCTCTTTTCTGTTTAACAGATAACATATGCAAATATTGATCACTTAGCTCCAGGTTTGGATTTGTTGCCGCGCCAAGCATTGTGGAAGCAGTTTTATAATAAGGCTCCAGTTCACTTTCCCAATCGGCTAATTTGGCCCAACTGCCCGTCTGGTAGAATGCAGGTTTTGGTTTAGCGAGTGTATTGGCGTACACCAGGGATCCGCCACCTACACCTACACCACTTAAAATGCCAATATGTTGGAAAAAGGTCATTTTCATGATGCCAAACAAGCGAAATGATGGCAGCCATAGCCACTTTTTCAGGTGCCAGTTGGATTTCGGAAAATCGGAGCTTTGGTATCTCTTGCCTTTTTCAATCACTAGCACTTTATATCCTTTTTCAGATAGGCGGAGTGCAGAGACTGCACCCCCAAACCCGCTTCCGATAATGATATAATCATAGATTGGTTCAGACATTTTGCGTAAATATAGTGATCAGTACAGTTCTGATTTACGGAAGAAAATGGCATACATGCCAAAAGTGCTGTAAATGCTTAAAATGAATCCTACAAGATACATGATGGAACCCTGCATTTCTGAAGTGTAATTCATGATAATAAAACCAAATACGATAAACATAATGCCCAGCAGGGTGTATAACCACATTAGCTTTTCATGTTTTTTGTCGAGTAATCCGGATGCCAGGCAAAGGATACCCATCCAAACGATCCAGAATGAAAATACGATAAGAAAAAAACGCTCATCGCTTTGAGGATAGGTAAATAAAACAATACCTGAAAATCCATCTGCAATAAGTTCCATCACCACTTTTTCGTTGATAGGTTTATCGAATTGAAGAAATAAAAAAATAACGGTTAAAGCAGCAGAGATGGTTAGGGCGATGCCGAACAGACCCGAAAACCCATCTACCTTCTGGTTTAGAAAAATAGCGGCCAGCCCGGCCAACAACAATATAAAAAACCGGATGGAGCGTAAGGTTAATTTCATAGGTGCGTGATTATTTACACACAAATTTAATAAAGAATCGTTTGCTTGGGCGATTTTGTTAAAGCGCTTGGGTTTAAAAAGACCATTTCAGGTCGAGGAAGAACATCTGGCCCGTATCACCATATTCAGTCATTGGCTTACCCCAGAATACCTGTCCGACAAGCATAAGCGAAATGTTGTCTGTCAGGCTAAAGTTAACGGATGGGCCAATATAACCAGAGCCATCATAAGGATTGCAAATAGAAGCCAGGTCAAGATGTATTAATGGGGTGATTGGGTAAGAGATTTGCCCGAAAAGATCAATTCGCGACCTGGTAAGATTTTTAGCACTCAAATTACTGCTGTATATGTATGAGAATGACTCAAGAATATTAGCAAAATCAGCGTTGGCCGGACCTGTGGCACCCTCACTGTTGTAGATGGCTGAAAAGTTGATAAAAATGCTGTTTCTGAAAGTATAATTTGCTCCAAGGGAAGCTACGAACACATTGGAGGTGTCTGAAAAGTTATCCATATCCCTGAACCAGGATACCTCACCGGTAAAGCCGGCGCCAGCAATTGAACCAGCCCATCCCAGTCCTGCTGTTATATCTGTTTCCATTACGCCACCAAAAACCTGGAAATCATAATTCCATTTATTAAAGCGGTACATGGCAGCAGCCGTAAGTTTCAATTCCTTTTGCAAGGAGGTTGAATCGACAGGCAGCTGTATATAGCTTAATTTTCCTGCCAATTGAATTGAAGAGAAATCGCCTGTGTAGTACTCCATTAAAACCGCATCACTTCCGGGTCGCTCCACATAGTTGAAATCAAAAAAATTATAGGCGTTGAATATATCATTTGGATTCCAAATGAGGTTTTGTCCCCAGTTGATGCGCTGCCTTCCGACCGTTAATTCAAATTTATCCAAAGTCCATTTTACATTGGCCCTGTCGAAGTTTGTGTACAGGATATATGAATTGTCGCTGGCAATTTTAAAAGTAAGATCGAGATAACCGTTATCATAGGTCACCAGATCCGTATAATCCAGCCCGGTCTTATTGAAAAGGTCGTTATATGTAGCAACCATGGGACCGTATGTAAAGTTGTTGCGCATGCCTACATAAAATTCCAGGTTCGAAACGGGTGTATACCAGAAATTGAGCCTATTGTAAATGCTTGATTGGTTCTGCCAGTCAGAAATTCCTATTGCCTGGTAAATAGCATTTTGTGGTGGAATCCAAGTATTGTTTAGGTACTCTGCAAAACCGGAGAAGCGGACTTTTTGGGTTTTGGTTTGGGCAAGTGAATTTATTGAGCTAAAAACTAAAAAAAATACTAGCAGAAACATGCCGACTCTAAAATACCGGTTGTCATTTCTAATCCACTTTGTAGGATTAGAAATCTCCCTAAATAAACCCGCGTATTGAGCGGATTTCTCAGTCGTTCCTACAACAAATTGACAACCTTTTATCATCTTACCTTTCAAATCGTTCATCACTCAATATCTTCCCATCCTCAATAGTAATTATTCTCCTTGCTTTGTCCATAACACGCTGGTCGTGAGTGGCGAAGATGAAAGTAGTGTTATACTTTTTGTTCATCACCGACATCAGTTCAAGCAATTCTTTTGTAGAAGTAGAATCCAGGTTGGCAGTGGGCTCATCTGCCAGAATGAAACGCGGTTTGGATGCCAGTGCACGAGCCACCGCTACACGTTGCTGCTGACCGCCTGAAAGCTTGGCCGGCCGGCTTTTAACCCTGTCACCAATGCCAACAGCTTCAAGCAATTCTTTGGTACGATTTGCTCGGTCCTTTTTTGATCTTCCCTGAAGGTGCATAATAAACTCCACATTTTCTCCGGCAGTAAGCACTGGAATCAGGTTATACGACTGGAAGACAAAACCGATATGATTCATCCGGAAATCGATCAGCTTTCTGGAACTCAAATCCCAAATGTCAGTACCACCTATATGAACGGTGCCTGAAGTGGGCCTGTCCAATCCACCCAACATGTTAAGGAAAGTTGTTTTTCCTGATCCTGAAGGGCCTACTACTGCTGTAAATTCGCCTTCTTCAAAGTTGATTGTGATGCCATTTACAGCTTTTACCTTTACCTCGCTGCTGTTGTATATTTTTACGAGGTTTTTTATTTCTATAACATTCATGATGTTAGGTTTTATTGTTTCTTATTTCTTTTATCAATTCTCAAGCTATTCCATCCTTAGCGCATCAGCAGGATCGTTTTTCAATGCCTTATATGCGGGATAGAGTGCCGCAATTACGCCCGTAATAATAACCAGAATCGTTATATTAACAAGCATGACCGGATCAAGACTTGTATATACATATGCATCGTATCCCAGTTGTTCATATCCCTGTGCCCATGCGCTTAAATCAATAGGTTTGGTTTCTCTCCACTTCGAAAAGGCAGCCCCGATAATGATTCCGACAACCCCTCCGGTTAATGAAAGTAAAATCGATTCTAAAACCACCATGGAAAATATCCGTAACTTGTTCATTCCGATAGCCATCAGCATTCCGATTTCCTTTGTCCGTTCCATCACCACCATCAACATGGTGTTGATAATTCCGAAAAGTAAAGCAAGAAGTATAATGATAATGAAGATATACATATAGAGGTCCATAGCTTCGGTGAGGTAGTTCATCTCAGGGCTCAGCGATCTCCAATCCAACACTTCGTTTCCATTTGCTATTTCCTTTACGGATGCTTCAACTTCCAGTAAGTTTTCATTGTCATCAATATTTACGGCTATTTCATGTGCCACACCTTCAGGCAGTGCTGAGAGCCGTTGCAGGTCATCATATCGCACGAACACATGTGTTTCATCATACACATTATTGTTTGATGTAAAAATGCCAGACACACGGAATAAACCACTGATCACATTGTTTGCCGTGTCTTGCAGCGTAATGACCAGTTTGCTTTTGACTTTTACATTTAGTTTTTCTGCCAGCTTTTTACCAATAACCACGGGGTTCTTCTTAATTCCTTCAAAATAGGCTCCATCAATTATGCGATCGTGAATATTGGTTACTTTCGACTCAAGTTCGGGATTTACTCCTGCGATTAAAACACCTGAAGCTGTTTCAGCTGAAGCGATCATCGACTGTACGATAATGCGCTGACTTGCACCTTTTACATGTGGGATGTTCTGTATTTCCATTGCAAGATTTGCAGCATCAGGCATATATAGTTTAAAGTCAGAATTCTGCCTGAAGCCCTCTTTGTGAATTTGCATATACGACAATTCGGTGTTGATCACCTTCTGAATACGCTGCTCAGCCAGTCCTTTCATGAAAGCTGTTGCTGCAACCCCGGCAAATATGCCCAATGCTATTGAGAAGATGATCACAAGACTCCTGACCTTATTCCTCCAAATGTTTCGCCATGATATTGAGAAAAGCATGATATATGAGTTTAGTTGTTATTAAAAATTATGCCCTTAAAGCTGATATCAGTTTTAAAGTGAATGCCTTGTAAATTGGAAACAGTGCGATGACCATTGTAATTATAAATACGATGATCGCCTGCGAATAAAATACTTTTGGATGCATGGAAAAATACATATAAGGTTCAATGCCCATTTCAATCATTGTTTTCCCTGCATCCCCGGTTAATGGGATCGGATTTATGAAAAAATAATATACCATAGGAATGCTTGCCAGTAATCCACTGATAGCGCCCAGCAATCCCATAAAAAGGGTTTCGAAAAACAGGATGAATCCCAGTTTATGCCTTTGCATACCGATGGCGATCATGACACCCAATTCGCGTTTCCTCTCAGATATCATCATAAGAATGGTACCGAAAATGCCAAACGTGATGATCATATATAAAATGGCCTTCATGAAAACACCACCAGCTTTATCGGCTTCGATCATGGAAACCAGTTCGGGCTGTAACTCATCCCATGACATTACCATGTATGGATGTGTAATTTTCTTTTTTAGCTGTCGCAATGCTACAGGTAAATGATAATGGTCTTCTACCATTAGCACCAAAGATGATAATCGACTGGTAGCCGAAAAAAAGGATTGTGCTGTTGAAAGATCCATATAAATGAACTGTTTATTCAGTTCGGGAGAAGGAAACTTCAGAATCCCTTTTACATGATAAATGCCAGCAGCCATAACACCATGAAACCCCTGTCCGTATAATACCAATGAGTCGCCAACGCCAATATGCAGGTATTTTGCCAAGTCGATGGCTACCAATACACTCTTATCACCTGCGTTTAAATAGGTCCCTTCATGTACCCATTTTTTCAAGTTCGTTACCCTGTTCTCTGATTCCGGTTCAATGCCAATGATCATGGCACCTCTGGTAAGATCTTCTGACGATGCCAGGGTAAAATATTCGAGTCGTGAAGTGTATTCAGTTATTTCAGTTGTATTTTTAACCAACCGGATGATTGAATCATTTAGTTCAAATGTGTTATTAATAGTTTTGTTTTCATGGTATTCCTCTGTAAATATTTGCATATAGCCCGAGTAAAACTTCACTACGTTATCAATCATCGAATCATACGAACCATACTGCATGGATGTCATTAAAGCAGTGAAAATGACGCCAAAAAATATGGAGCCGCTCGTAATGATTGTTCTCCAGGGTTTACGCCACAAGTTTCTCCATGCCAGAATCAGGTTTTTCATATCTATATATTTTAAGCTCTTAATGCTGTTACGGTATTTAATCGAGCCACATACCAGATTTCATAAAGCGATAGCACAGCAAAAATGATGAGTATGGTAAACGCAGGACTTAAAAAAATGTCGGGGTTAATGCCAAATTTTAAAACAGGCTCAAATCCCATCGATTTATAGGTTTCCGCCATCTTTCCTGTAACTTGTATCGGATTGTTAAATAAATACCAGATCAACGGATAACTAATGCCTATCCCGATCAAAACTCCTAGCAATCCAATAAATGCCGACTCGATGATGATCATGAACATGATTCTGGTTTTTTGAAAACCTACGGCGATCATTACACCGAGCTCTCTTTTTCTTTCATGCATCAACATAATGATGGTGGCCCAAACGCCAAAGCCAATAACCATAAACAACAATAGTTTCACTACTTTGCCGCTGGCTGTCTTTCCGTCAATTAAACTAACCAACTCAGGTTGTAATGTATCCCAGGCATAAATTTTCATTTCGGCAGCTAAACCAGGAGCGAGGTCACTTATTACCTGGGCCACTTGTTCTGGTTTTCCTACCATAATCACATGCGAAGTGATCAGTCCGGGCATGGAGAAGAACTCCCGTGCGTTTTGTAAGTCCATGTAAATAATCTGTTTGCTTAAATCAGGCAGTGGAAGATCCAGTATTCCGGCAATCCTGTATATGCCTGCCGAACTTACACCGTGATATCCCTGACCTATCAGAACAATGCTATCATTCACTTGCACATTTAGATTGGTAGCCAACACTTTTCCTATCAGCAGGTCTTTTGATCCGGTTTTTATAAAATGCCCTCTATCTAACCATTTGGAAACACCGGAAATGGCTTCTTCTTTTTCAGGCTGAATACCAAACACCATAGCTGGAAAACTATTGTCATTAGAGCTTGCCAGCGCAAATGATTCAATCCGTGCTGATGATTGGGTTACAAGCGCGTGGTTGTTGATTTTATGTTCCAATTCATGGTCAACCATCAATGAATTGTTCAGACTGCGGTTATCTTTGAAATCAGATTCCTGAATTTGAATGTAGCCTGAATAAAAACGAACCATATTATCCACCATATTTTCGAATGAACCCTGCTGCAGTGATGACATGAAGACGGCAAAGAATACCCCAAAGAAGATAGATGCACTGGTGATCAGGGTTCTGCGGCTATTTCTCCAAAGATTTCTCCAGGCTATGATAAAGTAAATATTCATTTTTTCAATTCATTTAAAGGTGATTTGGAACCGCACCGTTAATTAACTTTCTTCATATTCTGCTTGCTAAAGAAGCTATCTTCAATGGGTTTGTTGAATGTTGTGCTGATGATATTCAATACGGTTTTCTGGCCCTCTTTATCAACAGGAATGATCTCCATTCGTGTAGGTATCTTCCTGTCGCCCATATCCTTAATGTCATAAGCATTTTCAATGTTTTGCAATTCACCTTCCTCATCATAGTATTCTGATTTCCAAAGATCATATCCATCTTTTGTAATCCATGATATGATCTTTCCCCAAACCACAGCTGCATCTTCATGTGGGATGAGTTCCAGTTTATAGCATTCTTTACCGCGTATGGTTTCTTCTGCTAATAAATGATGATCATAATCCACAACGATTGATGACTGCTTCACCAGGTCATCATTCGTAAAATCTGATCCCATCCATGATTGCATCATCATAGAAGGTGGAATTTTGATCATACGCGAAATGGTGGGTACGTAATTCCACATTTCTTTGTCAACTTTTAAAAAGACCTGGCCTTTTTCTTTAGCAGGTGCTGTGATATAAATAAGGAAATATTTGTCGCCTTTCGACCAACTTTTCATTGAAATAGTACGTTCCCATTTTTGTCTGACAATGGTCATGGTCATTTCTCCTTGCATCGTTTCGCCACGGTTTTTCTC